>CAKSUH010000141.1 GCA_934500855.1 uncultured Eubacteriales bacterium | reverse complement strand
GTGGAGGTCGGCTCGGTGGTGGAGGGCTGATCCGCAGTCTTGTTATTGCAGGCAACCAGTCCGAGCGCCATGGCAAGCGCCAGAGAGCCGAGCCCCAGCCGTTTCAACAATGCTTTTGCGTTTTTCATTTCGGTTTCCTTTGTCTTTATTTGACAGACTGAGCATCCCAGATTTTTTTGTAATCGGCGGTGTCGTCGTGCGGCACGCCGTAGGATGTTGCGATAATATCAAGTGTGTCAAATGCCATCGCTGTCATTTCGGGTTCCAGATACTGCTTTTTCATCAGATAAATCCCCCTATCATTCAATATTCGACCGTGATTTTCAGTGCGTGACCGTTTTCGTAAGCCATGCCGGTCAGAAGAATCTGCGGAATGTTGCGGGTTTTGCCGCGGATTTCGCTGTAGAAATCCCCGTGAACATGCCCCGCAAAGACTGCCGCAATGTTGTCGGAGTTCTCATAAATGAGATTCCAAATTGCCGCGCTCGCTTCGGAATCGTGGTTGGTTCCCGCCGCGACATTTTCGTAAAGGTTTTGGGTCGGACTGACACTGCTGTCAGGGGTATAGGTTGCGTTCACGACTCTATCGTCGGAACTGCCGGTCCCGATGGGTTCGTGGAAGAACAGAAGCACGACATAGCGGTTTTTCTTTGCCAGCTCGAGGTCCCTTTTCAGCAACTCAACCTGTTCCGGATGAAACAGATTGCCGGAGTGTGGCTGTGCGACCTCGTCGCGGTCATTCAGACCGTTGTCCATCTGAATGACCATGACTTTGTTCCGCAACACGCGGGATTCGTAGTAAATCTCGTTTCCCCATTGATCCAGTAACTTTTGGCGGACCGAGTCATCCTGCTCCGCAACCGTTCCCTGCATTTTCTGCACGAACTCATGGTTGCCGGTGGAAATCAGGGCTTTCCCATTGGGATACCGATTCCAGACATTCGTTTTCAGCCAATCAAGACCGCCTTGGGAGAGGTAGTCCAGTGCATCGCCGGTAATCATAATCTGGTCGGCTTTCACGGAATCCGCATAGGCAAGACCGCGCAGTGCGTTTTGAATCACTGCGGGGCGCTTGGTCCATCCGCGATGCGCATAGGTGCTTGCAAGCGTCGGATTTTTCAGGTCCTCGTCATTGCAGATGGCGATATGCAGGTCGGTCAGTTGAACAATGGTTACGCTATGCCCCGTTTTCCCCGCTTTGATTGTGAAATCCCGTGTTTTCAGACCGTTTGCAAGCGCGGTCGGGGTTGTGGGCTTTGAAGCTTCAATCATCAATTTTTTTTTGCGGCGTAGTTCCGCAGCAGTTCATACTGCGTCTTGGTGTAGGGGCTGTAAGTATTTTCCCCGACTTCGTAGCAGTACTCCTCGCTCTGCGTGGACTTTGTGTCGGCGAGTGCCGCTTCCGCAACATCGGTCAGACTGCGGATGTTGTCCGTCTTGGAAAAATCGGAATAAACGATGTACTCTGTGCCGTCAATCGTGTAAACCGCATAGGCTCTTGCCGCAAACTCGGTGGTAAACTCCGCGTCGGGCAGATTGACCAGAGCCGCATTGTAGGTGGTCTTGTCATCGCCCTTCACCGTGCCTTCCTCGGTCGCCGCGATGTTTGCAAACTTGATGTTTGCCGCCGTCAGCGCCGCGATGGTGAACTCGGTGTCGCCGAGGTCAGCCGCCTTGACAATCAGTGTGCCGTAGCGGGTAGGCGTTGCGTTGTTGACCAGCGTGGAGGTAAACCGCAGACCGTTCGAGTTTTCCGCGTCAGGCACGATACGGACGGAAGCGCCGAATTTCATTTTGGGGGTGGCGATGTAGTTGGTTGTCAATTTTGAGCCGCTCTTTTCCGTTGCGGCTTCAAAATTGGTGCTGTCGGCGCGGTTATAGGTTGTTTCTACTGAGAAAGCATTCAACAGGGTTCCTCCGGGAACCGAAACGGAAGCCTTGCCGAGCAGGTTGAATACAAAGGACTTCAGCGGGTTGCTGCCGTGTGCCACCGAAACAGCAGTTTTACCGCTTGCCGCCTGATAGGAAACTTCATCTTTAATGGTCAGAACCAAATCGCAGTTTTTTCCGCAAGCATAAAAGCCGTTATCCTCTTTTTTGCCCTGCCAAATCAGTTGCGTCTGACCTCCGATTGTAACATTTACCGCTTGCGTATTGTTGGTGAAGCTCATAATTCTGTTGGAACCGGTCAGGACAGAGTTCCCCGAAACATTGATATTAACCGCAACATCCAATCCGTTAGAACTAAAAAGATTTCCATTCTCGGAAGCATTGGTCGATGTCATTTTGGAATCTGTTACCGTTACATTTGCAACATTGCTGATAACATTGCAAGCGGCTTTGATATCAGACCCACCGATAACATTCAATGTGCCGCCTCTCAAGTTGAAGCCCGACATATTGGGATTTTGGGATGTATCAAATACCACATGGTCCAAGTTAACCGTGATCTTGCTTCCATCGTTGCTCCAGAACATTGCACCACCCTTATCCGAGCCAACGATGCTGATATTGCAATTCTTCAGATTCACTGTTGCCGTTTTGCTCGGGCCACAGTGAATAAAGAATCCGGATGTACTGCGGTCAATTGCCGCCTGTGCAGTCATCGTGCAATCTTCAAATGTCAGCGTGCCGTCCTGACGGACATCTCCAAACGCTTCGGTTGAACCACTCACCAAAACAATATTCAGATTCTTCACGGTCAATTTGCCGCCTGCCGCGCGGAATCCCCACTTGGAGTTGTAGGTCTGTCCGTTTCCGTCAACGGTCAATGTCTTACCGCCCGGAATAGCGACGGATGTATGCAGAAATTTCGTGTTTACAGCATCTCTCACCTCTTGGCTGACATTGATTGTATCAATCAGCGTAATGGTTGCCTCATTGCCTGCACCGAACGCAGCAACCAAGGCATTGGGCTGATCCTCGGTGTATCCGGTGTCAGCCGCAGAGAAGAATTTGTAGTAGCCGGTAAACTCGGCGTTTGCCTCACCGATACGGCAGACATACCCCTCCGCTTTTGCGAGTGCATCGTAATCCGCTTCTACGGCGGAAGCAGGCAGGACACACAGGACAGAGGTCATGAGCATTGCAAGGACTAAAAACACGGATAACAGTTTCGTTTTCATTGCATTTCTCCTTTGTCTTTTTTTCATCGCGGCTTTGTTCTTTGCTTTTCCATTCTCTTTCCGTCCGGACAGAAAAAGGATGAAAAACGAATTTTACGAACCTTTATCGTGACGGTTTTGTAGAATTCGACCAAACAGTTGCGATGTTACAGCTCTATTATAGCATACCCGCCCTTGTTTATCCATTGTCTTTTCAATCCAATAATCTTTGATTTTCAATCTTTTCGCTTGACAAAAAAGGATTGAAATGCTATAATAACCTTGGATCTGCAAAATCATGAGCTTCGCTTGATAAAGCACATTCTCTCCCGATCCCCGCGTCAAAGGAGGTCCGCTATGGTTATCACCCACATTCGGGAAAACACAACCAAAATCTTTTTTCCGAAAATTGTCAGTCAGGCACCGCTCCGCGTTCTGGAAATCGGCAGAAGCAACCCGCCCGCAGGCTATGACTCCGGCAATATGCCCCGTCCCGTCTGGGTTCTGCACTATATCGTGAGCGGAAGCGGCGTGGTTTGCGGCATTCCGTTTTCCGCCCCCTGCGCCTTTCTTTTTACGCCCGAAACCGTTCAGCGCTACACCGTTGACGCCGACAGCGTTTTTTTCGAGCAGTACTGGATCAAATTTTCGGGTTCCGCCGCGCCCGCCTACCTCTCGGAAGCGGGGATGCCGACCGATGCGGGCGTTTTTTCTTGCGACTATATCCATAAAGCGGTTGCTCTGCTCCGCGAGGCGCTGTCGCTCTCCTTTTATCGGAACATGGACGAGGGCTACTGCATGCTCGGCGTTCTCAGCCGACTGTTTGCGCTCCACGCCGCCGGGCAGCGCGGGACAGACAACGGCGTACAGCACATCAGTCAAAGCGTTCTCCGCATCTGCGACCACATTCACGAACATTACACCGATACCCTCACGGAGCGCGCGCTGGCTGATTTGGTTCATCTCTCCGTTCCCTATATGCACAAGAGATTTGCCAAGGAAATGGGGATTCCCCCGATCCGTTACCTGAACCAATACCGCATCCAATGCGCCCAACGCCTGCTGTTGGAAGAAAACCTGACCGTAACCAAAATCGCGGAGGCAACGGGCTTTATTGACCCCAACTATTTCTGTTGCGTTTTTCAGCGCTTCAGCGGCGGGTTTTCCCCAACCGAATACCGCAAACGCCATCTTCTCCACACCGACCCACCGCAGGGGGAGGATATACCGTGATATAAATAAGGAACAGAAAAAGCAGAGGCTGTTGTGCCTCTGCATTTTGGTCAATAGCATTTCGTCCAATTCTTGCTCTCGTTCTCGTTTTCGCCGCTGTCGGTCTGTGCCGTATATCCCTCAACAAAGATTTCCCGAATGCGCTCCACCTGCTCGGCGGTCACGCCCTTGGAGATCAGCCATGCCTTTGCCTTCTCGGCTTTCGTCTCGCCCGCAAACCCGTCCGGCTTGCTCCACCACTGCCTGAATTCGGTCGTGTAATTGTTGATTCTTGAGCCATGTTTGGAAAAGATTATGAAAGACGGGGTTTTGAAACTTACGGTGAGCCATCTTTCGAGATGCCCCCCTGCAATCTCATAGTCCTTTCTCCAACCTCCAAGTCCTTTCTTTGCCTGCAAGCAGAATATTACAAGGAAAAGCAGAGCAGACCATTGATTTTCCTGCTTTTGATGTGCGAAAATGCGGATGAAACGGGAGA
>CAKSUH010000140.1 GCA_934500855.1 uncultured Eubacteriales bacterium | reverse complement strand
CAGCCAGACCTCGCCGCCCGGCAGCCAGACATCCGGCACTTCCACCTGCATTCCGTCCACAATCATCTGACGGAACAGACCGTACTCATAGCAAAGCGAAAATCCCATTGCGGGATAGTTGAGCGAGGACAGCGAATCCATAAAGCAGGCGGCAAGGCGACCGAGTCCCCCGTTTCCGAGTCCCGCGTCCGGCTCGCATTCATAAAGATCGTCCAACTCAAACCCCAGATCCGCCAACGCCTTTTTGTAAGCGCCCGCAAGACCCAGATTGTTCAGATTCGTCTTGAGCGACCGCCCGAGCAGGAATTCCATGCACATATAGTACACGCGCTTTCCGCCTGCGGCGTTGACCATTTTTTTGTATCGGGACCGTTTTTCGCTCAGCAGGTTCCGCACGGCGATTGCCGACGCCTTGTACATCTGGTCGCGCGACGCTTCCGCCGCAGTGCAACCGAAATGGCGTTGGAGGATTCCCTCGATCTGTTCTTTTACTTCATTTGCATTCGGGTTAAAATTCATCTTTTTACATAGACCTTTCGTAACCGCTTCCATGAGCGGATTAAATTATTGATTGCTTTTGAATCCGCCTGCAGTAGGCAACCGTTCGTCCTTACACAAGCGCCGAGATCCCGCCTGCGGGCGCCCCTTCGGGGTTCGACTCCGCGGCAATCTTTGATTTTATCGCTTGATTTTTGGTATCTGTGCCGCTCCGCTCAGGATGACACAGAGGGGAGCCAAACGATGGGATATAATCCTTAAGCAGTTCAAGTTACTTTGTTTCTTTATAAACTACAAACTGAAATCATACCACTCACGCAACAAACAACCTCCGTGTCATCCTGAGCGGAGCGGCACCGCCTTGTAAGAGCGAACATAAAAACCAAACATTGCCGCGGAGTCGAACCCCGAAGGGGCGCCCGCAGGCGGGATCTCGGCACTCCGTATAAGAGCAAAATTGCCTAAAACACAGAATCCAGACCCCCGTGTAAGGCTAAATCATAGCTTTGCACACGGTTTGCTCCGATTTTCCTGATTCAAATCCCCTCGTAAAGCGCCAGATACTGTTCGGCGGAGGCGTTCCACGAGAAGTCGGTGGTCATCACGCGCTCGACCAGACGGTCGCGTTCGGGTTTATTGTACCACACGCCGAGCGCCGCCTCGGTCCGCTCCCGCAATTCCTGCGCGGAATAGTTTGCAAAGGTGAAGCCGTTGCCGTGGAGCGTGTCCCCCTCCACCCAATAGGGCTTGATGGAGTCATACAGCCCGCCGGTCTCGCGCACGACGGGAATCGCGCCGTAACGGGAAGCGATCATCTGCGACAGACCGCACGGCTCGGAGCGCGAAGGCATCAGGAAGATGTCCGCCGCCGCATAAATCCGCTTGGAGAGGTCGCGGTCATAGGTGATGAGCGCGCGGACTTTATCGGGGAATCTCGCCTGCAGTTCGCGGAAGAAATCCTCAAAGCCGCTCTCCCCTTTTCCGAGGACAACCAGCTGAAGGTCATGTCCGCCGACCAATTCGTAAATGCACCCCGATACAAGATCCAGCCCCTTGTGTGCGGCAAGGCGCGAAACAACCGCGAGCATCGGCACATCGGCACGCTCGGGCAGTCCCGTCTCCCGCTGAAGTTCCAGTTTATCCGCTGTCTTTCCTGCCATATTCTGCACGGAATACCGCTCCGCGATACACGGATCGGTTGCGGGATTGTAAAAATCGTAATCAATCCCGTTGAGGATTCCGGACAGCTTGCCCGCGTTGCGGTTCAGCGCGGCATCCAGACCGTGCGCATATTCGGGCGTGCGGATCTCCCATGCGTAGCGCGGGCTGACCGTTGTCACACGGTCGGCGCACTCGATCGCCGCCTTCATCAGGTTGATGCACCTGTTGTATTCCATCAGCGCGTGTTCGTTCTCTCCGAGCGCGAACACATCGCCGAGAATCGCGAAATCGTACTGTCCCTGATACTCGATGTTGTGAATCGTGAACACCGTCCGCATTGTCCCGTACCACGGGCGGCTGCGGTAAAGACAATTGAGATAGACCACCGAGAGCGCCGCCTGCCAGTCGTGCGCGTGGAGAATGTCGGGATAGTAATTCAGCCGATTCATCATCTCCATCACCGCCATGCAGAAGAACGCATAGCGCTCGCCGTCATCGTAATAGCCGTAAAGCGCGGAGCGGCGGAAATAGTATTCGTTGTCGATAAAATAGTAGGTCACGCCGTCCTTGACAAGGCTGTAGATGCCGCAGTACTGCTCCCGCCATGCAAGGCGGACCGAGGTGATATACTCCTCGCGCATCTGCGAACGCCAAGACTGCGGAATGCTTCCGTACAGCGGCAGGACCACCCGTACATCAACGCGCCCCGTCTTTGCCAGCGCCGCAGGGAGTGAACCGAGCACATCGCCCAGTCCGCCCGTAGCGGCAAACGGCATCACCTCCGCGCCGACGAACAGGATCTTCTTTTTTGCTTGCTCCGTTACGACCGCGGCTTCAACCGCTGCTTCCGCCGTTGCGGGAACCGCTTCCGGGACCGTTTCGGGGACCGGAGAAACCGCCTTCTTCGTTTTTTTCGCGCCTGCCGCAGGCTTGCGCGCCGTCTTTTTCTTTTCGGGTGCGGGCGTCAGCGGCAGAATTGCCGGACCGCGTTCGTGCTGTGTTGCTTTTTTCATCATACACTCATTCCTTTTCCGATGAAGAACGGCATCGTCTCATGCCCCGAGAGCATTCTGCCGTCCTTGATGCGAACATCCTTGTCGGTAATCACGCAGTTGAGCTGTACATTGTCGCCGATATCGGTATTCTGAAGGATCACGCAGTTCTTCACAACCGTCCCGCGTCCGACATGGACATCCCGGAACAGAATCGAATTCTCCACGGTTCCCTCAATCACACAGCCGTCCGCCAGAAGCGAATTCTTCACCTCCGCGCCGTCGCAATACTTGGTCGGCGCGCTGTTGCGGATTTTGGTGTAGATCTTGCGCTCCTCGGAGCCGAACAGACCATGCCGCGCTTCGGGCGTCAGCAGTTCCATCGAGGTGCGGAAATAGGATTCCAGCGTTCCGATGTAGGCATACCAGCCGTCATAACGGTATGCGCGAATCAGCTTTTTGTCCAGATTTGCGCGCAACACATCGCGGGAAAAGCTCGTATACCCGTGCGCCAGCGAATCGGCAATGATGCTTTGCAGATCGGTCCGCTTGATGACATAAACATTCGTGTTGACATCCACCTCGCCGTGCTCGGGTTTTGCGCGCGAAACGGCGCGCACGCGGTTCTCGTTCCCGATTTCGGCAAGGTTGACCACCTTGTCAAAGCGGTGTTCGTCCGCGTTCAGGCGCTTGGTCACCATCGTTATATAAGCGCCCGACTTCACATGGTCCTCCAGCACCTCGCCGAGGTCGATGTTCATCACCACATCGCAGTCGGAGAGAACGATATAGTCCGCGCCGCAACGGTTGATAAAGTGCTCCGCGCCCATCAGCGCCTCCAGCCGACCGGAATAAAGCTTCCCCGCGGCGGCATTTTCATAGGCGGCAACATAGGGCGGCAGAATCTTGATGCCTCCCGAGCGGCGCGCCAGGTCCCAGTCCTTTCCGGTTCCGATGTGATCAAGGAGCGACTGGTAGTTGTAGTGGGTAATGACCCCGACGGTATTGATATCGGCATTGACCATGTTGGAAAGCGCAAAGTCGATCAGCCGGTAGCGGCAACCGAACGGAATGCTTGCCATCGTGCGCATCCGCGCCATTTCGGGAATGCTCTGATCGTGGATATTGGAAAAAATCAAACCTGCAACATTCATGTTCTGCGTCCTCCTCAGTCATCCGAAATCATGGCGCCTGCGGGAATGACCTCGCCAAGCCCCACCGTGTGGTCCGCGCCGATTACCGCAATGCCCGCCGCGTGCCCGCGCGTTTCCCCGACCGTTGCCCGCTCTCCCACGGTGACTCCGCAGTCGAGAATGGAATACCGGACCGTTGCGCCCGCCCTGACCGTAACATCGTTCATCAGCACGCTGTCCTCCACAACCGCGCCCGCTTCCACGCGCACGCCGCTTCCGAGAACACTGTTCCGCACGCAACCGTCAATGTCGCATCCCGCAGTCACGCTGGAATTAACCACCTCCGCGTCTTTTCCGATGTACTGCGGCGGCGCCGCTTCATGACGGCTGTAGATCCGCCATGTTTCGTCCCGCAGGTTCAGCGCGGGACGCTCGCCGAGCAGGTCCATGTTCGCCTCCCACAGCGACTGAATGGTTCCGACATCCTTCCAATAGCCCGTGAACGGATACGCCATCATCTTCTCTCCCGCCGCCAGCATGGTGGGAATGATGTTTTTGCCGAAGTCGTTGGAAGATTCCGGATTCTCGTTGTCCTCGCGCAGGTATTTTTCCAGTTTGTCTTTGTTGAAGATATAGATTCCCATCGAAGCCTTGGTGGAATCGGGGTTCTTCGGCTTTTCGCTGAACTTATAGATCTGCCCGTCCTCGCGCGTGCTCATGATGCCGAAGCGGCTCGCTTCCTCAATCGGCACATCGATGACCGCAATCGTGCAGTCCGCCTGCGTCTGCTTATGGAAATCCAGCATCCTCGCGTAGTCCATTTTATAGATATGGTCGCCCGAAAGGATCAGCACATACTCCGCATGGTAGCGGTTGATAAACTCCATGTTCTGCCAGATGGCGTTCGCGGTCCCCTTGTACCAGTCCGCGCCGTTCTGCCCCTGATAGGGCGGCAGAATCTTGACGCCGCCGAAGGTGCGGTCAAGGTCCCACGGCAGACCGTTGCCGATGTAGTCGTTGAGGATCAGCGGTTGATACTGCGTCAGGACGCCTACGGTGTCCATTCCGGAATTGATACAGTTGGAAAG
>CAKSUH010000139.1 GCA_934500855.1 uncultured Eubacteriales bacterium | reverse complement strand
AGTCAACACGTGTCGTTCCGCCCCAATCCTTAACTAACTTCCTACCATTTCTATCCGGTAGCGGAGAGAGCGCAAGCGCACAAATCCCGCTCGACGGGATTTGGCTCGGAGCAGCCGGAATTCGTAGCACGGAATATGGCTACATCAACATCCGCACAAACAAAAGCAAGGAGCAATAATCCCCTTGCTTAAAGTTCTTGCGGTCAAGGGGCTTCTTTCAAGAAGCCCCTTGTGGGTTTGGGCAAAGCCCAAGGTCTTCCCCTTCCCCTACCGCCGCTCTTTCAGATCGATCACAGGCTGCTTTTCGTTCACCGTGCGGTTCGCGTCATCGGAGAGGGCGGCAAGCGCAATAAAATCGGAGTAGCCCGCGCGCTTTAACAGCTTCGCGGATGCCGCCATGCTTGCTCCTGTCGTTACAATGTCATCTACCAAAAGCAGGTGCGCGGAATGCGGAAGCCGTACCCTTTCCGAAATCCGAAACGCCGACGAGGCGTTCTTTTTTCGTTCCGCCACGGAAAGCCCCTTCTGCTCCCGTTCCGAGTGCGGCACACGGACAATCAGCTTCACCGCTCGGATTCCCGTCAACCCGCCGAGACTCCGCGCCAATGCCTCGGCTTGGTCGGTCCCCGTTGCAAGCCGCTTTTCCTTACTGCGGGGCAACGGAACCAGTGCGCAGTCCGCAGGGTCCCATTTTGTCAGCGCCAGAATCTCCCGCACGGCGGGCGCCATCTGCTCCGCGAAAAAGCGAACCGTCCTGCGGTCGGGCGCTTCCTTGATGCGGTAAACCATCCGGTTCTGAATCGGATCGCGCGTCCCGTGGCGGTAATAAAGTACTTTGCGGAACAGCGGAATGCGGGCGGCGCGCATCGCGTCGGTCACACAGTCGCACTGTCCGACGGGACGCTGACAGATACCGCACTGCTCCTCGGTCTCGCGCTCCCACTTCGCCGCACAGGCGGGACAGAGACAGGGCGCTTCCCGCCGGAAATCCGGAATTGCAATCAGCTCCCGACAGCCTACGCAAACCGGCGGAAAGAACAGATTGCGGAGAAACGCGCGCATCACAGCGCCTCCCGCCGCAAGCGCTCGGACAGACCCGTGTAGCGCATCGTCTGGCGGTTGTTGCGCACCATGTCGGCAAGCACATCCTCCCGCCCGACCACAATCACAATGCACTGCGCCCGCGTGACCGCCGTGTACAGCAGATTCCGCGACCGCAACATCGGCGGCACATTCCCGAGCGGCAGAATCACGATCGGATATTCGCACCCCTGACTCTTGTGGACCGTCACCGCATAGGCGGGTTCCAAGTCCTCGAGAAGCGAAAATTCGTAGGTCACCGTGCGATCCTCAAAGCGGATGCGCATATTGCCATCGGTCGGATCGATCTCTTCGATCACACCCACATCGCCGTTGAAGATTCCCGCGCCCGACATGCCGTTGTCGCGCTCCCACTCCATATCGTAGTTGTTGCGGACCTGCATCACACGGTCGCCCTCGCGGTAGGTAATCTCGCGGAAGCGATGTTCGCGCTTTTCGGGCGACGGCGGGTTCAGCGTTGCCTGCAGAACCACATTGAGATGCTCGGTCCCCGCCTCCCCTTTTCGGGACGGCACAATGACCTGCGTTCCCGTGGTCGCCATCGCGCCGTAGGTGCGCGGCAGACGGGTCCCGCAAAGCTGCGCAACCGTTGCCGTAATGCTCGCGTCCTCGCTCCGCGGCATGAAAAAGAAATCGTTGTTTTTGATGTCCAATTGCGGCATCTCGCCGCGGTTGATTGCGTGCGCATTGGTCACAATCAGGCTCTTCTGCGCCTGACGGAAAATTTCGGTCAGACGGACCGTTGCAAACCGCCCGCTGTCAATCAGGTCGTGCAGGACATTCCCCGCGCCCACCGACGGAAGCTGGTCCGCATCCCCGATGAGTACCAACCGCGCCCCCGGCTTGACCGCGCGGAGAAGCGCCCCCATCAAAAGGCTGTCCACCATGGAAGCCTCGTCCACAATCAGCACATTCTCCTCCAAGAGGTTGCTCTCGTCGCGCATAAAGCGCCCCCTGCCGCCGCTTTCCTCGCCGCCGTATTCCAACAGGCGATGAATGGTCCGCGCCTCGCAGGAAGTCGATTCCGAAAGCCGTTTTGCCGCGCGCCCCGTCGGCGCGGTCAGCGCGATTTTCAGCCCCATACTGGAGAAAATATGCAGAAGCGCCCGCACCACGGTGGTTTTTCCCGTCCCGGGACCGCCCGTGAGGAGCATCACGCCGTTTTCCAGCGCGTCGGTGATGGCGCGCCGTTGCAGATCCGCATAGTGTACACCGGTTTCCGCCTGCTCGCGGTCGATGAACGCCCCGATGTTGGCGGTCTCCATCGCGGGACACACGCGGTCGAGAAGCAACAGCTTGGTTGCGATGTATTTCTCGTTTTCATATTGCTTTTTGTCATATAGAAGTTCACTGCCGCCCAACCGTTCCGCGTGAACCTTCTCCCGCGCCAACAGCAGGTCCAACGCATCGGTGACAGCCGCCTCGTCCACGCCGAGCAGCTTTGCCGCCCCCTGCACCGTTTTGTCACGCGGCAGGCAGACATGCCCGTTTACCTGCGCGTTGGAAGCAAGCAGATAGCAGATACCGCTGCAGATGCGGTCCTCGGAATCGGTTGCAAGACCGAGATCCCGCGCCATGCGGTCGGCGCGCTCAAAGCCGATGCCATCAATCTCCTCACAGAGCAGATACGGGTTCTTCTTTGCCAGTTCCACCGCGCCTCCGCCGTACCGCTTGTAAATGCGGACGGTTGCCGCCGCGCCGAAGAAATCGCGGAAAAACATCATGGCACTGCGGATTCCCGCTTTTTCGGCAAAATCCGCGCCGATCGCTTTCGCGCTCTTGCGGGAAATGCCCGAAATGTTCGCCAGCCATTCGGGGTGGTTCTCGATGACATCAAAGGTGTCGTCGCCAAACTCGTCCACAATGCGCTGTGCGAGTTTGGGTCCGATGCCTTTGATGGCGCCCGACGCCAGATAGCGGAGCATGGAATTCGCGTCTGCGGGCATCTGCCGCTCGCAGGTCTCCACGCGGAACTGCCTGCCGTATTTCGGGTTGTGGACCCACTTGCCGTAAACCGTTACGCTGTCGCCCTCCCCGACATACGGAATCGTCCCCGTGATTGTAACAAGGTCGCCGCTCTCGGTTCCGAGGTCACAGATGGCAAAACCGTTGTCCTCGTTGGCGTAAATGACATGCTCGATGCTGCCCGTCAGGCGCAGAAGCCCCGCGTCATCGGCGATCGGTTGTTCTGCGTTCGGTTCCCGTCCCTGTGCCATCCGTATCCCCTCCTTTTCGCTTCGTTTCGGTTCTCGTTGTTCTCTTTATCGAGCCTTTTGTGCCAGCACGGGCGCGAGATCGCACGCCTCCCACGGGACCATCAGGTCCTCTCTGCCCATGTGTCCGTAAGCCGCAACCTGACAGTAAATCGGGCGGCGCAGATCAAACTTTTTGATGATTGCCGCAGGGCGCAGATCAACCGTTTCAAGGATTGCCTTCTCAATTTTCTCCTCGGGCACGCGGTTCGTTCCGAAGGTGTCCACCATAACCGACACCGGCTTTGCCACGCCGATGGCATATGCCACCTGCACCTCGCAACGGTCGGCAAGCCCCGCCTTGACCACATTCTTCGCGATGTACCGCGCCGCGTAAGAGGCACTGCGGTCCACCTTGGTCGGGTCCTTGCCCGAGAACGCGCCGCCGCCGTGCCGCGCATAGCCGCCGTAGGTATCCACAATAATCTTTCTGCCCGTCAGTCCCGTATCGCCCGCAGGACCGCCCACTACGAACCGCCCTGTGGGGTTGACATAAATCTTCGTGTTTTCATCCATCATATCTGCCGGAACAATCGGCTTGATGACCTCGCGGATAAGGTCCTCGCGAATCTGCTCTGCGGTTACATTCTCGCTGTGCTGCGAGGAAATGACCACCGTATCCACGCGGACGGGCTTGTCATCCTCATATTCAATCGTCACCTGCGTTTTGCCGTCGGGACGGAGGTAGGAAAGCGTTCCGTTCTTGCGGACTTCGGTCAGGCGCTTGGCAAGACGGTGCGCCAGAGAAATCGGCAGGGGCATCAGCTCGGGCGTTTCATTGCAGGCATAGCCGAACATCAGGCCCTGATCGCCCGCACCCGTGTCAAGCCCATCGGTATCGGTCCCGTTCTTCGCCTCATAGGAGCGGTCCACACCCATGGCAATGTCGGGAGACTGCGCGTGCAGCGAGGTGATGACCGCGCAACTGTCGCAGTCAAAGCCGTACTTCGCGCGGTCGTAGCCGATGGAGCGGACGGTCTCCCGCACGATGGACTGGATGTCGATCTGCGCCTTGGTGGTAACCTCGCCCATCACGCAGACCAACCCCGTGGTGCAGAAGGTCTCGCAGGCAACGCGGGACATGGGGTCCTGACGGAGCAGTTCGTCAAGGATGGCATCGCTGATTTTGTCGCTGATCTTATCGGGATGTCCCTCCGTCACCGACTCGCTGGTAAAAAGCTTTCTGTTCATGTTCTGATTCTGACCTCTCAATCAAAGATATTCTAAAACATATCTTTTCATCATTCTTTCTTCTGACAAGAAAAAAGCCCCGCAGAGCGGAGCGTTCCGACTCTCATCTAACAGGAATTAGCACCTTACAGAATGCAGGTTGCTGTAGCATCATCGTGCCTGTCACTACGCTACTCTTGATAAGATATATTTTATTGTATCTATTATACCACATTTTTCGCCGGATTGCAAGGGGTTTTTGCAAAAAATACGGCGATCCTCAAAAAAGGGGTACGCCGTGTGGGGATTCATCGGAGAGCGCTTCAAGGTTGAGGCGGGAATCGGGTTTGCCGTTTGGTAAGAGCAGATTGATCCCCCTCATCCGTC
>CAKSUH010000138.1 GCA_934500855.1 uncultured Eubacteriales bacterium | reverse complement strand
TGGTAAAGGTCTTTTTATGTATTCCAACCCGCTTCTGTCTGAAAAAAACAGGACCGGGTGAATCGATTTTGACGATGATTGCCACAATCGCCATCGGCAATGCCAGCACCACGATCCCGAGAAAAGACAGAACGATATCAATCAACCGTTTGAAAAAATGTTTATACATTGCAAGCCTCACTCCTCATTCTGTTGCGGCATGCAACAACATCCCGCTATTGATATGCAGACGCTTACCGTAAAGTGTCTGCGGTTCCCTGAAAAACAGCCCCGTAGTCCGTTCTGGTTCCCTTCGGCACAGCCGTTCCCGAAACGATGATACTGCCGCATTGAAGCAGACATCCGTCCCCAACCGTTGCATCATGATTGACAATTGCACCTGCGCAGACAATTACGCCGATCCCCATTCGGGCGTTGGCATTGATGACCGCCATAGGTTCCACAACAGCTCCGATTCCCGTTTTTGCGGACGGCGCAACATATGCCCGCGGACTGACAAGAGAAGCCACTCGGAAGCCCGCATCCGCAAGTCCTCGGATATAATGCAGTCTTCTTTCCGCAGTTCCGATCGCAACAATCGCTTGGGAATACCGATCGACATACGCCCGGTAAGCTGAAAGACAATCAATCGCGGTTTCGTTGGCATCATCCAAAAAATCAATTTGATCGAAGCATTCCATTGACTCGGCAATTTCTTTCGCCACAAAGCCATACTGCCCTGCACCGAGAATTAAAAGATTACGGTTCACTGCGTCTCCCTCCTGTGCCTCGATTATCGGGTTTCCTCGCAAGTCTGCCGTTTTTTCGGTTGCGCGCTTCCCATTTCCTCATAAAGCGCAACCAAGCCGAAAACAGTCTCCTCGTAAAGGATATCGCCCTGCCGCAGAAATGAACAACTTTTCAAACAGCTGTTTCTATTTTATTCATACTATATTATACTATAAGAATGTGTTTTTGTCAATGGAAAATTGAAATTTCCCGTCTCCGGAGAGTGCTTTCTTTTTTTCTCCGGGAGCGAAAGCCATCGGAGGGGTCAAAACCGTTTCGGATTTTCGTTTTTCATCAGAATGAACGGTCAAAATCTCGCGGGGGTGCCGAAAAGCAACTAAGAGCGAAGCAGGTCCGACACAACGAAAGAAACCTCCCGTCGGCACGCCTGCATAGGGACCCCCTCCGATTTCTCCCTTCCCCCGACTTTTTCTTTTCGTCCCTGTCCCATCCATTCGTACCCATCTCTTGTTTCCGTCAAAAAAAGGACCGACTCCCACAGGTCGGTCCCCTCTTTTTGTTCAGACAAATCGTGTCCTGAAGTTCGCCTTCACGCCGCGCGATGATTTTGTCCCGCAATCGGCAGTCGGTTCAGCACCTCGATCAACAGCATTCCTCCCACGATTCCGACCGCCCCCTGCAACAGGTTCGACGGAACGCTTGTCACCGCCGCGGTCACGGCTTTACCGAGAATTGCCCACGCATAGAGGAAGTAGCCGCCTACCATAATCAGCTCCGCCGCAAGCGCACTGATCAGCCGCCCCACTCTCGTCGGCTGTTTGCCGCGCAGTCTGTGCGACAGGAGCGCCGCGACCAATGCCATCAGTCCTTTGATGACGAAGGTGCCCGGAATATAATGCGAATACCCCGAGATCAGATCCGCCAGAGCCGAGCCGACGCCGCCTGCGAACAGACCGTACCACGGTCCGAGGAACCATCCCGCCGTCAGCACGAAGCAGTCCCCGACATTGACATATCCGCTCGTCACGGGAGTCGGGATCTGAATTACGAGCGTTGCCGCGCAGATCAGCGCGGTAAACATTGCGGTCATAACCTGTTTTTTCAGAAGTTCTTTTTTCATGATGAAAACGCCTCAGACTTTCAGTTGAAATTTCTTGCCGCAACACGGGCAGCAAACCGTATGCTCTCCCTTAATCTTCGGGAGGCGCAGAACCTTTCGGCAGGCGGGACATTTTCTGTAAATGTGGGTTTTACGGTCCCGTATCCGATTTTTGAGTAACACAAACCGATTGCGGATTCCGCCGAAGAAGCACAAAAACGCTCGGTTTTCCCGCTGTCGCGCGGGCAGATTTTTTGAAAAGCAACGGAAGGTCGACCAGATCAGCAGCGCCGTTTCGACGCCGAGCAGAATCGGGCTCCACAGAAAGAGGTTCGCCACCGCAAGAATCAGAATAACCCATACCGTCACACGATAAAGGGTATCGCTCCCGTTCCTTCCCATCCAGAAGCGGTAGAGCCGCTCACGGAATTTCATACATTACCAACTCCTTTTAGGCAGCACCGCGCCGTTGTATCGTCGGAATCACGCGGTTTGCCTTTATTTGATAGCTCAAAAGGAGACGGACACCGCAACATCACAGTGTCCGTAAGCATTGGTCTCATTCAAAGGTCCCGAAAAAGGGAACCCTTTTTCGCTTTTAGTTTTTCTGTCAGGTATCAGCCTGTCGGCTTGCCGTTCCGTCAGTTGCCCGACTGCGAATCGGCTTCGGTAAGCGTAAAGAAGAACTCGCAGTTCTTTCCTTCCTTGCTCTCGACCCAGATCTTCTCGCCGTGCGCACGGATGATGGTTTTTGCAATGAACAGACCCAACCCGACTCCGGTTTTGTCCAGTCCGCGGCTCTTGTCGGATTTATAGAACCGTTCAAACACCTGCGGCAGGTCCGCTTCGGGAATTCCCTGTCCCTCGTTGTAAACCGACACCAGCACCTTACGGCTTCGGTCGGCGCGGATGCGGATCCGCAATACGCCGCCCGGGCGCGAAAACTTCACCGCATTATGGCAGATGTTATAGAAAATCTGATAGATCGCGTCATGGTCGGCAAAGACCGTAATCCGCTCCCTGTCGCACTCGAATTCGACCTCCAGATGCTTTTCGTCAATCTGCTGTTCAAAGGAAATCAGAATCACACGCCCCATCTCGCAGATGTCAAACGGCGTCGGCGTAAAGGTCCGGTCCCCCGCTTCGATACGGGAAATATCCAGAAGGGAGGACACCAACCGCGACAGTCTGCGCGTTTCGTTGGAGATGATCTCCAGATAGTGGTCCTGCTCCTCCGGCGGAATCACGCCGTCGCGAATTTCCTCGATAAAGCCGATAATGGTTGTCATCGGCGTCCGCAGGTCATGCGAAACATTCGCAATGAAGCTGTTTCTCAGATTTTCCAGATGCTCAAGCGACTCCGCCATCTGGTTGAACGCCACAGCCAGCTGCGCAACCTCGTCCTTCCCGTGTGCGGGAACCGGCACGCGGGCATCGAAGTTTCCGTTTGCAAACTGCCTTGTTGCCGAACACATTCCCCGCAATGGGCTTGTCACTCGGTCGCTGATGAAGTAGACCGCAATCAGAACGGCAAGCAGAACCAATACCGCGGCGGAAACCACGGTCCGTTCCAGTTCTTCGGTCACGGCTCCGCCCGCAAGTTTCTCCGAAACAACGGCAACCATCCCGCAGATGTGTCCGTCCGAGTCATGCAACAGGTCCGCCCGCATCAGCACATGAGGCGCCGTCGTCTCATCCCACGGCGTAACGCCGAGATAGCTTTTCTTTTTGAGAACCGTCAGTCTGACATCCTCCGGAAGCGCTCCCCCGGCGGAAGCCGCCGTTCCTTCCGACACCCGATACAGGACCCTGCCGGAAAGATCCGTCAGCAGAACGGTCAGATCCGGCTCGGTCACCGTCAGCGCGGTAAGCGATACCGGATCGGACTGTATAACCTTCTCCAGCCCTTCCGGAAAGCCGCCCTCGGAAAGACTGCCGAGCGCCTGCCCGAGAAAGGCTGCGGACTGCACCGAAACGGTCTCCATCGTTTTCGCTCGATCCTCGGACAGCGTGTTGTTGACAATGGAGGTCATCACGAACAGAAGAAGCGCAAAGCCGATTACGAAAATCAGCATGACGACGGTGACATACTTTGCGAAAACGCTTTTGAACATTTTTTATTTACGAAAGGCTCAGCTCAGCAGCTCGAACTTATAGCCGACGCCCCAAACCGTTTTGAGAATCCACTTATCCGAAACGCCCTCCAGCTTTTCCCGCAGACGCTTGACATGGACATCAACGGTACGGGAATCTCCGAGATAATCAAATCCCCAAACCTTATCAAGCAGCTGGTCGCGGGTAAACACGCGGTTGTAGTTGGACGCAAGGAAGTAGAGCAGTTCCAGTTCCTTCGGCGGAACATCAACCGATTTGCCTTTGAGCTTCAGCTCATATTTCTGCAGGCTGATTTCGATGTTTTCAAATTTGATAACTTCATCGTCGCTCTGTCTTGTATGCGCCTGATAGCGTCTGAGCACCGCTTTGACACGCGCGGAAAGTTCTTTCATATCGAAGGGTTTGGTAACGAAATCATCCGCACCCAATTCCAGTCCCAGAACCTTGTCAAAAACCTCGCCCTTTGCCGTGACCATAATCACAGGCTTGGAGGAAATTTCGCGGATCTCGCGGCAGACCTGCCAGCCGTCCTTTTTGGGAAGCATGATGTCGAGCAGGACCAGATCCGGCTCATACATTTTGAAGTAGTTCAGTCCTTCCGAGCCGTCGGCGGCAAGCTTGACATCATAACCCTCATTTTCAAAATACATTTTCAGCAGATCACTGATATTGGGATCGTCATCAACGATCAGAATCTTTGTATCCGTCATCTTACGAAACCTCCGAAACTTGTAATAGTTTATAATATTCCTTCATCATTCTACCGCGTCAATGGGGAAACTATGTGACGGAAAAATGAATTTTCCGTTCATACAGCCCTTACACGCGACAAAAAAGCGTCGAAAGCGACACTCACCTGTTTATTATAACACATTTTCCGACAAAAAGCAAATGTTTTTGAAATTTTTTTCGAGGATTTTCCCCGCCCCCTTGCCAAAATCGCTTTTTCGTATTATAATATATGGGAATACCGCAATCGGAAAGGATACAGGACTATGAA
>CAKSUH010000137.1 GCA_934500855.1 uncultured Eubacteriales bacterium | reverse complement strand
GCGCAGGATGTGGCGGTATACGAGGAAATCCGCGCACAGGCGGACGAGGTCCGTTATGTCAGCCCGTCCTACTTTACGGGCGTGTTGCAACTGCGCAACCGCAAACTGGTGGAGAATGCGGCGGTCTGCATCGGATATCTGACCGACAGTCACACCCATGCGGGCGGAACCGCATATACGGTTCTGCAAGCACTGAGTGGCGGCGCGGAGTTTATCAATCTCGCGGAGTGACGGACAAAAAGAGCGAGCCTGGGCTTAGCCCCGGCTCGCTCTTTTTGTTCTCATCTTTCAACGGAAGCGGAAAGAAGTCAGTTTCCCGTCCACACCCGCAAGATGAATTTTATCCGCCGCTACCGTATCGGTCAGATACTTGCACGGCTCGATGTTCTGGGTGTACCGCACATATCGGAACAGGTTCTCTCCTGCCGGCCAGAACAGCTCGTCGGGGGCAATCAGGCGGTACGCTTCCACCGTTCCGCCGCCTCTGGCGCCGTGGTGCGGCACCTGCAGATAATCGGATTTCAGGTAGCTCCCGTATTTCTTTACCAACAGATTCCATGTTGCGGTCGCGGCGTCGCCCGTCATCAGGACGGTTTTCCCGTTCACGCTCAACCGCATCACCATGCATGCGTCGTTGTAATCGCTCAGACTTCCGACGGCAAGGTCGGAAGCCGTGTAGAGCACCTCCAATGTCATATCGCCGAGGGTCAGCTGTTGCCCGGTGTGCAGGCGTACCACCGCCGCGTTCGGCTGATGGCGTTGCATTGCCGCCTGCGCGGTTGCAGCCAACGAGCTTCCGCTTGTTGCGTCATTCCCCTGATCCAAGGAGGTCACGCCGAACACTGCGCGGTCAATCTTCACAGAATCGGAATACTTCGCCACAAACGAATCGAACGCGCCCGCATGGTCACTGTGGAAATGCGTGATGACCCATGCCGAAATGCGCACCTCCGCAATGCCGTTTTCGGTTGCAATGTCCCGCAGACGCGCATAGAGGTTGTCGGCATCCGATGCGTTATGCCCGCCGTCAAAGACCAGGAATGTCCCGTCCGAGAGCAGATAGAACATCGCCATGCCGTTTTCGAAATCTCCGCCGCCCCAAACGCCCATCAGGTAGCCCGCGGTTTCGCAGACCGCCCCGGCAGACGGTTGCGTGCCAAGCCAGCAAGCCGACAGCGGGTCGTACTGCACGCGCAATTCGCCGCAGGAAAGCGTGACAAAGAGCATATCCTCATCCTTCCCGTAGGCGGCATATTCCAAGCCCTGCACGCTCCGCTGTTCGCGCACGGTGTAGCCCTTTTCGGTCAGCAGGGCGCAGTAGGCTTCAAAATCCGACTTCTGCGCATTCGGGAATACCATCTGGTAGGAATCCTCGCCCGTGTCGTAGCCGTAAACCGTCAGCGCCGCGTTCAGTGCGGGGATTTTCTCCGCTTTGGAGGAAACGGTATAGCTCTGTTCCTCCACAGTCACGGTAATACTCCCGTCCTTCGCGCCTGCGCGCAGAATCCGCTTGAAACGGTTGCCCGCCGCAGTCAGCGCGTCGCTTACGGATGCCACCAGATAAAGATTGCCATCCCGCTCCGCCATGCGGTAGCCGTTGCAGGGCACGCCGTCGGTCAGTCCCGCGCGCTCGGTTGCACGGCAAAATCCGATATAGACTGACGGGCGCTCGGAGCGCTCCGCAACGCGTTCCCGCTGAACGGCGGGGCGGATTCCGACCAATGTTTTCACCAGATCGGCAAGTTCGTCCCCAAGGGCTTGAAACATGCCCCCCGAGTCGTCCGGATACACCATGCGGTACTTCACCTCGCCGTCTGCGGCAATGGCAATGCCTGCGGCAGGCTCGGGCGCATCGGTCTCTGTTTCCTTTCCCGTTGCCTCAGCCGTCGCGCGCGGTGCGTCGGTGTCCGTTCCGGTCGGATTGCCCTTCCCGCCGCAGGCTGCAAGCATGGTCAGCATCAGCGCGGCGCAAAGCGCAAGGCAGAGGGGGATTCGTTTGTTTCGTTGCATATAACTCTCCTTTGGGTTAGCCGCAAAGGGACAGAGAACCGTATGTTCCCTGCCCCCTGCGTTGTATTATTGCAGAGCGGTCCACTGCTTGACCGCCGAGATCAATGCGGGGACCCACTTGTCATACAGCGAGGTAAACTCCATGTCTGGTCCCTTCTTGTTCATGATGTTGCTTGCAATGGTGTTGCCGATATCGCAGAGATGTCCGACTCCCTGCGCGTCGTAGAAGAGATAATACCCAAGATCGTAGGTCAGCGAATCGCGGATGATGCCCATCATGCGGATGGAATTCCGATCCGACATCGAGCCGTAGGTCAGCATTTCGTTGTAGTAGATCGGCAGAACATCCTTCTGTCCGTAGTAGCCCATGTATTCAAGAATCGCCGAGACCATTTCCTTGCTCGTCTGATTGGTGAACACCACATTCGGGATGGTAAAGATGTTGGTTGCCGCATTGACGAAGGTGTAATTCTTGTCCACGGTCTTCGTGTACTTCGGCATCGGAACCAGACCGAAATTCTGGGTCTTGGTCTTGATCTCCGCAGCGCGGAGCGTAATCTCATCGTAGAACGCCACGCGGTCGGAGGTAAACGCAGCCTGCGCGTCCCCGTAGTTTTCAATAACGATCGCGTCGCTTTCAAGGAAATTGAAATAGTTGTCGAACGCGTCGGACAGATTGTGGTCGGTCTTTCCGATTACGGTAATTCCGTCGTCGGTCACGATCAGCCATCTTGCGCCCGTCGAATAGGCTACATTCATCGGACCTCTCCACACGCCCGTGGCATAGCCCGTTTTGTCGGTCTTGATGTTTCCGGTTTTGTCGCCGTCAAGATCATCGTTCAGCTGCTTTACATACTTCTGGAAGTTCTCATAGGTCCAGTCGCCGTCATCCACCAGCTGATAGGGGTAATCCAAACCGGAGCTGTCCAACAGATTCTTGTTGAAGAATGTTCCCACAGCCTGACCGACCGACAGATAACTGAGGTCGCCGACCATCATGTAGACGCTGCCGGAGGGCGTTCTCCACTGCTTCAGCGCATCCTGTCCCCACCACGAAGCGCTGAGATCCGTATAAGGCAATTGCGTCCAGTCCCCCACCTCGCCCTTGAGCGCATAGGTGTTGCTGTATCTTCCGTGTTGGGCAACCAGATGGAACGTATCCTTCAGGCTCGCCCCAATGGACATGACATTCATCCACTTCGAGACTTCCGATTCCGACTTTGTCTCGATCCGGAAGGTCACGTTGAAATCTTCTTCAATTTTCTTGTATCTGCCGTAGACCGCAGAATCCGCCTCGGATTTGATGGCGTCCTCGGCGATCCACAGCTCGGTGTTGTAATAATAGGCATCGCTGCGCGCCAGAATGCGGAACTCGGCGTTGTCAAAGTCCAACTCCGAGGGTACGCCCGGCTTTTCCTCGCCCTGCGTGGTCAGCTCGGGCTCAGTGTCGGAAGCATTGGTAGGCGGAGTGGTTGAATTACCGCCCGCGGTTGTGCCCGTTGGGGTCTGCGGATCTTTTTTTCCGCACGCGCAAAGCCCGAGCAGCAGAACGCCGCACAGGAACAGCGCAAGCAAACGAACAGTGTGTTTCATGGTTTTCTCCTTTTGGGTAAATGCGTTGCGGCAACACCGCACATCCGAAGTCGGCACACGGTGTTGCCATGGATTCTCACGCTCAATAATCGCCTTCTCCGTAAGGGTCATCGGCAAAGCAGATGCCGGGGCGGTTGGAGGGTGTTGAACTCGAAGTCAGAATATCCTCCGAAAGCAGACGGGTAAAGGTCATTTCGGGCGTTTGATAGCTGTTTTTCATGGTTTGTTCTCCTTTCAATCAATCGGGAAGATCTGCGCGGGGGCACTGCTTCCCCACACGCGGAGATACGCGTTTTCATCGTGCAACAGAATTTCGTAAAGTCCGCTTTCCGCAAGCGCCTTCCGCACCGCGCCGTTGCGCCGCCAGTTGTCGGCAAATGCTCGGCTCTCGCCAAAGTCCCCGTTCCCGCCGCCGTAGAGCAGATGCCCTGCGGGATAGAAGAGAACCTTTGCGCCAAGCGATTCGTAAAACGCAAGCGGGGAATCGTCCACGCCGTGGTGCGCCACCTGCACCATGTCGGTGCGGAGATGATCACCCCAAACCGCCTGAATGCGCGAAGTGACATCGCTCAGCGCATCGCCGAGGAAAAGCATACTGTCGCCGTCTCCCGAGAGGCGGTAAACCGTTCCCGTGGAGTTGAAGTCGAAGCCTTCGGGCTTGCCGTCAATCAGCCGCTCGTCCGGCGTGAAGAGAATTTCAAGGGTCAGATTGCAGAAACGGAAGACCATGCCCGTATGCGGGACGGTCAGCACCGCACCCGCGTACTGCGCGATCACCTTCGGCAGCGTGACATTGAAGTACGGGTCTGCCGCGTCCGCCTCGTTGACGGGAGCTGCGATAAAGCGCTCCAGAGTCACTTTGCTTGCGTAGCGGCTTGCAAAAGTCTGCAGAATGCCGTAATGGTCGCTGTGCGCGTGGGTGAGGCACCATGCGCGGATGACGATTCCTTCCTCGCCGCCGTTCTGCGCGACAAGCGTTTGCCAGAGCTGATCCGCCTGCTCCGCATAGCCGCCGTCGAAGATCAGGAAACTGCCGTCCGCCAGACGGACCACATAACCCATGCCGTTGGAATACCTGTTTGTTTCGGTCAACGGAAGTTTCAGCTGGGTTACGGTGGTTTCCTTCGTGCCGCCCGTAACGGTCGGCGCTTCGGGCAGGTTCGCATGGTCGGAACGCACCACGCGCAGGGTGTTTTCCCTGTCGGCGGGGATGTAGAAATGACAGAGTTCGTTTTCCTTGCGATAGGTTGCAAACACGGAGCCGTTTTCGGCGTAGTCGGAGAGGCACTCCCACCCCTGCGCCGTCAGAAAACGGCACAGGGTGCGGAATTCCTCCATGTCTTTTCCGGTGTAAGAC
>CAKSUH010000136.1 GCA_934500855.1 uncultured Eubacteriales bacterium | reverse complement strand
CCGAAAGGGGGTCCTTCCCCCTCCAAGGTCTTCCCCTGCGCCTCCAAGGTCTTTCCTCCCCTACTCCCCCGGACAAAACCGAGAGATCAAAGATTCGGCAACGCGGATGCCGTCAACAGCGGCGCTTGTGATGCCGCCCGCGTAACCCGCACCCTCGCCGCAGGGATAAATGCGATCGTGACCGAGCGCGGATAGACGGTCCGCGTCCCGAAGAATCCGAACGGGAGCAGATGTCCGCGTCTCCGCCGCAGTCAGAATCGCCGAACTTTTATCGTAGCCCGCAATCTTTCCCGCAAAGCGATGCAGCGCATAGCGCAGGGATTCAACCGCATACGCGGGAAATATCCGTTCAAAATCGGCAGGGCGTACCTTGCCGTCCCGATAGGTCGGTCGGATGTCCGTAGGCAGACTGCCGCGCCCGCCGCCGAGGAAATCGCCGACCGTCATCATCGGCGCATACCAGTCTCCCCCGCCCGCGCAAAACGCCGCGCGCTCGATCGACCGTTGGTACGCAATCGCGCCGCGCGCAAGACTGCCGCCGACAGGCTCGTAGTCCCCGCACCCGATTGATACCAGAACCGCCGCGTTCGCGTTTTTTCCGTCCCGCGCATGATTGCTCATACCGTTCACAACCAAACCGCCGTCCTCGGACGATGCCGCAACCACTTCGCCCCCGGGACACATACAGAAGGTGTAAACGCCCCGCGCGCACCGCGTATCCGACAGCGCGTATTCGGCGTGTCCCAGATCGGGATGCCCCGCAAAATCACCGTACAGTGCACGATCAATGTCCGCCTGCAGATGCTCGATCCGCACACCGACCGAAATCGGCTTCGCTTCCACCGCATAACCGTCCGCAATCAGCGTTCCGTAGGTATCCCGCGCGCTGTGCCCGATAGCCAGAACCACAGCGGAAAAGGCTTCCTCCCCCTGCGAGGTCCGAACCGTGACGCTACCGTCCGCATTCTCCCGCAGGCGCTCCGCACGGCAACGGTAGCGAACCTCGCCGCCAAGCCGCTCGATTTCCGCAAGCATCCGCGCAACAACCGTGCGCAGGACATCGGTCCCGATATGCGGCTTTGCGAGCGTCAGAATCTCATCCGGCGCGCCGAAGCGGTGAAAGGTGTCCAGAACAAACCGACACCGCGGGTCGTGAATCCGCGTGACCAGTTTTCCGTCCGAAAAGGTTCCCGCGCCGCCTGCGCCGAACTGGATGTTCGACTCGGCGTCCAATTCCCCGCCGATACGGAACCGCTCGACCCGTTCCACCCGTTCCGATACTGCGTCACCGCGATCGATGATTACGGGGCGATAGCCGTTCTGCGCCAGCAGAAGCGCCGCAAACAATCCCGCAGGACCCATGCCGACCACAAGCGGCGGCTTTTTCATCGGCTCGGTTCCCGTGCGCATTGCGGGCATTCCGTCCGAAAGCGGCTTCAGCCCCGCGCGGGAGCATTCGTGTTCCGAAAGCGGCGCGTCCGCTTCAACCAGCACCGTGCAGACCAGACGGATGTCATCCCGCCGTCGCGCGTCGACCGATCGCTTAAAAAGCCGAAAATGAAGCGACCGGGTGTTCAAACCCGCGCGCTTCATCCGCTCCCTTGCCTGCCCGAACACCGCCTCCTGCCCCTCCCCGGGGCGGATTGACAATCCGTCCGCGAGATACCGCCAAACAGAGACTTTTTCCGGTTTCATCCGACAGACTCCTCTTCCGTCTGCTCCGTTTCCGGGGAAACCGGCTCCGGCACCTTCCGGTCAACCATGTTGACCACACACAGCCAGATGATGATTGCCGCAAGCAGACATAGGAGCAGAGGGAGCAACTGGATCCGTTTCAGGAAATGGACCTTCCCCTCCTTCGGGGCGGTCATGTGTGCAATCACATTCTTCTTTTTCACGGTTCGTGCTCCTCCTTCTTTCGGTCCCGATCTCCATCGGATGCGCAATCCGGCTCCTGCGCGACCGCATCCGACGGCTTCTGTTCAGAAGCAACGGTCCCGGTCCTGATCATCTCTGCCCGCTCCTGTGCCCGCTTGACGCGCAGATACCGACCGCCCGCAAGATAGGTCATGAGAATATCGGTCAGGGTCTTTCGGTCCACTCCGCGCAACAGCTTCCCGTCCTGCGCGACCGACACGATGCCCGTCTGTTCCGAAACGACAATCACGAGCGCGTCACTGACCTCGGTTACGCCCACCGCCGCACGGTGCCGCGTACCCATGTTGCCGAAATCCATGTCGCTCGCCGTGGACGGGAGAACACAGCTTGCGGCGTAAATGCGCATATCGCGGATGATGACCGCACCGTCATGCAGCGGTGCCTTGTCGTAAAAGATGTTTTGCAGAAGCGACGATGTGACGCGCGCGTCAACCGGCTTTCCGCTTTCGGTATAGTTGCCGAGTTTGGTCAGTCCCTCAAATACAATCAGCGCACCCGTGCAGGAGTTTGACATCCGACAGACCGCGTCCACCGTTTCGGCGGTCACCTCTTTTGCGGCAGGGTACTTGCGGCGCGGAAGCGTATCGGACAGCGGCGCCGCGATGCGGGAATTGCCGAGTTTTTCAAGACCCGTTCGGATTTCGGGCTGAAAAATGAGAACGAAACAGAAAGAGAACGCCGAAGCAAACAGGCGGACGATGTAGCCGAGTGCCGTCAGCTTTGTCAGCGTGACCGCCACGCCGAATATCACGACCAGCGTAAGTCCGACAAGCACCCGTCCCGCACGCTTTGTTCTCCCGTAGCGATACAGAACAAACAGGAGTGCGGTCAAAAGCAGGATGTCGAAAACATCCCGCACGCCGATTTCCGAAAACGGTCCCGCGACATATTTCAGAAAAAAGTTCCCGATCCGACTCCAGAACTGAGTAAACATCCTCTCTGACCTCCCCGCCGAGCAATCCGACAGCGCCTTCTGCGCGCCGCGCGGATATGATTACTTATATTATAACATATCGGCGAAAAGATTCCAATAGTTTTTGCAAAAAAATTTGAC
Organism: uncultured Eubacteriales bacterium; assembly: GCA_934500855.1. Lineage (GTDB taxonomy): Bacteria > Bacillota > Clostridia > Oscillospirales > CAG-272 > UMGS1865. The sequence continues at coordinate 2,000 of CAKSUH010000136.1, read as the reverse complement.
CTTTTATGCAAAAAATCCGCTCCGTCCGCGCAACCGCCCGCCACAGCAAAAAACTTCCCCGCAGAGCCCCCGCCGAAGAGCAAAGCGAATCGCATTTTCGCCAAGCCTGCGGCGGGGGTCTGCGGGGAAGTTCTCGCGGGAAGAGGGAGGTTCGGAGGGGGAAGGGAGCCTTCTTTCAAGAGGCTTCCTTCCCCCTCCGAGACCTTTTCTTATTTCTTCCACACGCCCCGTGTGCGGAGCATTTCGTGCTTGATGTCCCACAGCTTTTGAGAGAGGTCTACATAGTAGTTGTGCGGGTTGCTGAACCGACGGACTTCATCCCACATTCCGGCAAGTTCCGCCGCGCAGTGCGCACGGATTTCTTCCAACGACGGAAGAACATAGACCTGCTTGCCGTGACGGAAAATCGGCACCAACAGCTCCGTTGCCGTAAAGTCCGTCAGCGTCTTGCGCTTCCAAGTGTACTCGGGATCAAAAATTTCAAGCGGCTTCGTGTCATCCACAACCTCGTCGTGAACGCAGATCAGGTCCGCTTCCGCCTTGCCGGTATCACGCCCGCGCAGACGGTAAACCTTTTTGAAATGCGGCGTTGTGATCTTCCCCACATTCTCGCTGATCTTGATCTTCGGAATGATGGTCCCGTCGGCGTCCTCCACCGCGCACAGCTTGTAAACCCCGCCGAAAACAGGGTCGCTCTTGGAGGTAATCAGGCGCTCGCCGACGCCGAACGCGTCAATCTCCGCGCCCTGACGGATCAGCTCGCGGATCAGATACTCGTCCATCGAGTTGGACACCACAATCCTGCACTCCGTCCAGCCCGCTTCGTCCAGCATCTGCCGTACCCGTTTGGTCAGATAGGTGATGTCGCCCGAATCAATCCGGATTCCGCACTTTGTAATTCCGCGCGGTTTCAGGACCTCGTTGAACGCACGGATCGCGTTCGGAATGCCCGACTCCAGTACATTGTAGGTGTCCACCAGAAGCGTGGCATTTGTCGGATAAACCTCGCAGTACGCCTTGAACGCTTCGTACTCGCTGTCAAACATCTGGACCCACGAGTGCGCCATCGTGCCCGTTGCGGGAACGCCGTAAGCCTGATCGGTCACCGTGCAGGCAGTTGCGTTGCATCCGCCGATATATGCCGCGCGCGCACCGAGAATCGCCGCATCCGCGCCCTGCGCGCGGCGGGAACCGAACTCGCTGATCGCACGCCCCTTTGCCGCGCGCGTCAGACGCGCCGCCTTGGTCGCAATCAGCGACTGGTGGTTCAGCATCATCAGAATGTAAGTCTCGACAAACTGCGCCTCCACCGCGCGTCCTCTCACCGTCAGAAGAGGCTCGCCGGGGAACACCACCGTCCCCTCGGGAATCGCCCAGATATCGCCTTCGAAATGAAAATCGCGCAAAAATTGCAGGAAGCCCTCGTCAAAGCAGTTCTTGCTTCGCAGGTAGTCGATGTCCTCGTCGGTAAAGTGCAGGTTGTTGATATATTCCACCACCTGCTCCAACCCCGCAACCACCGCGTAGCCGCCGTTGTCGGGATTGTTGCGGTAGAACACATCGAAATAGACGATGCGGTCCCGCATTCCCTTCACATAATAGCCGTTGCCCATGGTCAGCTCATAAAAATCGCAGAGCATGGTCAGATTTCTTGACAAATCCTTCATTTTTACGCCTCGTTTTCCGTATTTTCAATTCTGTATTTTTTCAGCCGTTCCTGCGGGATTTCGCCCGTTGCGGGATCGGGTCTGCACCCGTCAAACAGGTCGTCCGCCACCTCAACGATCACATCCAGCATTTCCAGCCGACGGATGTATTTCAGCGGGATCGCGCGCACGCCGAGAAACGCGCCGAGTATATTGCCCGTGACAGAGGCAACCGAATCGCTGTCTCCGCTGTGGTTCACAGCCGCAACCATCGCACGCGCAAAGTCATTTTCGTATTTCAGCGCGCAGTAGATTGCAATCGCAAGCGCTTCTTCGGCAACGAACCCCTCGCCC
>CAKSUH010000135.1 GCA_934500855.1 uncultured Eubacteriales bacterium | reverse complement strand
GAACCCATGAGAGACTGCGAAACCGCGAACCGGGCTTTTCCGCCTCCGGGGCTTCTTCGGGGTATGCGTAGCGCGGGGATTCGTTGCAGGCATGGGCGGGATAGGTTTCTCGACAGTCGTTTTTGGTGTCCACCGCCGTAAAACCGTTTGCCGTGAAGTCCCATCTTCCCGCCGCTTCCTCCCGCCACCTGTCGGAGCGATACAGAATCGGGTTCCAACTCCCGCCCGACAACTCGCCGCTCCCCTTTGCCTCGGTATACGCGTCCCCGAGCGCGAAAAGAAATGCGGTGTCATGCCGATAGTAATAGTCGAACTCCTGCAGGCAGATGAAGTCGGGCGCGCGATCCGCAAGCCACGCGGCGGCGCGGGGTGCGCGTTCCGCGGCGGTCCGACAGACCGCCGTTCCCGGCATCCACGCGTTGAGCAGGTTCCAGGATACGCAAAGCATTCCGGTTTCGGTCATTTGATCTTCCATACAGCCGCTTGATCCTGCGCGTCGCCCAGCGAAAGCATCAGCGAGTCGGTCAGAATATCCTGCTCGGACAGCCGAACGGATGCCATCATGGGAGTTGTGTACGGTTTTTTCATAACTTCCTCTCCTTTCTCGTTTTTCGGGTTTTTCAGGATTTGGTAAACGCAAGTACGGTCGGGCAATGGTCGCTCGCGCTCAGAAGGTTCTCATCGGTCAGAACCAGATACACCTGCGGACGGATCCCGCCGAGCGTGAGAATATGGTCAATGGCATCGCTCTCATAGCGCCCGCCCGGCGCTTTTCCGAGCTCGTGCCAAGTCCCCGAATCGTTGCGGACTTTCGCGGCATCGTAGGTATCCGCAAAGCCCTTTGCGCGCAGTTGCTCCAGAACGCCTTCCGATTGCGTGCGGCGGGAGTTGTAATCCCCGCAGAGCAGGGTCACACAGCCCTCGTAGCGCGCGGCAACGCCCCGCACGGTATCCGAGACCGCCGTTGCCTCCGCAGGATGCGTTCCGAGCGGCAGACTGGCATGGAAATTGCCGACCAGATACAGGCTTCCGTCCGAACGGTCGCGCAAAACCGCCCAAACCAGACTCCGAAAGCGGGATTTTCCGTCCGCCGTTCCGGTATAGGAGGAGGATTCTACCGCTCCCGCAACATCCGGCAGATATACAAAGCCGGATTCCGCCACCGCGTAACGGTCCTTGCGATAGAGAATCGGATTCCAGATGTTGTTCTGCTCTACGCCGTCCACCGTGACCTCGGCGTAAAGTTCCTTCGTCCGATCCAAAAGCCCGCCGGGCGCATTGCGGTAACCGATGTCGAACTCCTGCAGACAGATGAAATCCGGCAGGTAGGAAAGCAGCATCGCCGCCACAGTATCGTCGCGCGTTCCGGGCGTTGCGTTGTTCTGCCAGACATTCAGTACATTAAGGGTGATAACGGTCCGATCGCCGCTCCGCTCGGAGACCGTGACAAGGCTGTCCATCTCCAGTTTTCCGCCACCCGTCACATTGGCAAACCGATTCTCGAGATAGAGCCGCAGAAGCATTTCGGACAGCCCGTCGCCGTATTCCAGACGGTATTCCGTTCCGTTCCGCGCAATTCTGTAACCGTTCAGCCCCTCGGTCTTGCGGATGACAATGCGCTTTTGCGCCCCGTCATCCGTGCCTTCGGGTTTCGCCCGCGTCAGCATCTCTCCCGAAGTGTCCCGCACGGTTTCCATCAGCTGTGCGGCAAACTGTTTTTCGGTTTCGGTGCAGTCCACAAGGTAGTCCGAGACGGGCACGCCGCCAACGGTCAGCGAACCGATCGGATAGGATGCGTCATGCGAAAGCAGCAAGGCGCTCCGCTTCAGGTAAAGATCTCCATCCCGCATTGCAAGCGCTTCGGTCATCTGCACCGAGGCAATCCGCAGCGCGGAATAGGTATATGCGGCAATCGTGATGCGTCCCGTATCACCGACCACCCGAAAATCGTTATAACGCAGACCGCGGAAGGCATCTTCGGCATACCCGGCAACATTTCCAACCGCGATTACCCCGGTGATATCCTCCGGGATTCTGCGATCGCTCCGGACGCGGAACGCCACACCGCTCTTTTTCTCCCAATCCGCCGCAAGCAACCGCGCTGCTTTCGCATAATCCGAAGAGGATGTACCGTCTGCCGAGTCGGACTGCCAATAGACAAACGAATAAAGCGCCTGCCCGTTTTCGGTCAGTGCAAGCCATTCGTCCGCGTCATCGGCGGACGGTGCGTCGGTTTCGGTGTCGGTGACAGTCCCGGAGTTATCCGACGACGGAATGTCCGGCATTTCTCTGCGGCAACCGCAGGAGAAAAGAAGCAATGCAAACAAAAGCAACAGTGCTTTTTTCATAATCAGTATCCGAACCGCGAGTTAATCCGATCGATGACTTTCTGCATGGCTGTAGTCTTTCCGTCCAATGCGGAATACCAGTCATCCGATGCGGTTTTATAAAGTCTTGTACGGAACAGCGCCACGGGAGAATCCTCCCACTCAAACTCGTTATGGAAAATCCGTCCCATATCATAGGTTTTGGAAGAAATGATCAGATCAAACATCTGCGCATTGATCGGATCGTCCTGCCCGCGGTATTTCAGCAGATCGTAAACCTTCGGCTGAACCGTGCGGTAGCCGCCCGAGGCAAGCGCCTCCATGACATACGCCGCACGCTCGGTGTCCTCGCAGTAGGTTGTCATCGACCACATGGTGTACGGAAAGCCCGAGGTGGAATAGTACCGTTCCTGGTTGGTGTCTGCTTTCGGAAACGGGAGATACCCGTAACGATCGGAGATTTTGCTTCGATTCTGCATCAGAACCAAAAAACTTGTTCCGGCAAAGATCGCTCGCCCTTCGGCAAAAATGTCAAAGCTGTAGGCGGTCGGATAATAGTAATCGTCGCTCTTGAAGCAGGCAATCAGGTCGCGGGACAGGTCATAAATTTTCACACTTTGGAATTCCGGCGCAAGCACCAGTTTCCCTTTTTCATCCGTGGAAAGATACTTCAGACCGTTTGATGCCAGAAACGCGTCTCCGACAACCGAATCCATACTGATGTATCCGAAGGTGTCTCCGGCATCTTTTCCGGTTATATCCGAATTGGTGTCCAGATACGCATTCCGACAGATCCGATAGAATTCCTCCATCGTCCAAACACCGTCCTGTGCCAGTTCGCGCGGGTCGGTCAGCGTGTCGTCCGCATCGATTTTTACCATGTTCACGCTCAGCACCAGGGTTTGCAGAATGCCGGTTGCGGAAATCGATCCGGACGCAAAATACAGTTTTCCGTTGATGGCAGACCCCTCCTGAAGAGACGACGACCACCACGGTTTGGAAAAATCAAGAATGCCGTCATACTCGTTCAGATCGCGCAGGAACCCATCGGCAGAAAAGTTCGCCGCACATTGGCTGTAACAGGCGATCAGATCAAAGACGGTGCCGGACCGCAGGGCATTCTCCACATTTGCGATATACTCGGACCGATCCGCGTTTCCTCCGTTGTAATTCAGGTTGAATTCCAGGTTGACCTTCAGCCGCTCCTGCACCCATTCGTTTCGCGAAAAGGTCTGCTCCGCGATCTCGTCTCCCCCGGAAAAATCCACGCTGAAATCATATATCGACTCGATGTTTTTCCAGCCCATCACGCGCACGGTCTCGTTTCCGTAGTTCAGCCCGGCGGGAATCGAATCCCGAAGGTACCCGTTCTCGTCATAAGGATTCTCGGTTATCACCGCGTCGGTTGTCGGTCCGTCGGTTTTCCCCGAATCCGGCGGAGTGGTCTTGTTGCCGCACCCGAACAGAACCGCGGCAAACAGAATCAGACAAAGAAGCAATGCAAGTTTTTTCATAAGCAACCTCCCGTTAAGTATTACAGCCTCATTATAACAAATTCGGGACGATTATGCAATCGACAGACTTTAGCATTTAGATATACGATTTTTATTTTTTACCATTAAAATCAAGCCGTTTCATAAACAAAAAAGAATATTTACCAAATTCGGCAAGGTCAAATCGTACAATTTGACCAAATGCGTTTTTTTCTTGCGCTTCCCCTTGCAAAACGGTCGTCATTTTGGTATAATCAATACGGATTAACATGAGATAACAGGGGAAAACAGCATGGAGCCGATTTACGAAAAAACAAAGCCGAAAGAAGACCGTATTCTGCGCGTTTCCGAATTGCTTTTTGATTTTCGGAACAGCCGACTGCCGCCATGGTACCCCATTCAAAAGGGAACCCGCATCTGCTGTCACCACCATCTGCATGAAAAAATCGAGTTTTTGTTCGTAACGGAAGGAACCGTCATTTTTCAGATCAGCGGTACACCGTATGTATGCCAAGCCGGGGATTTTCTCCTGGTAAATCCGTTTGAGCCGCACAGCGGAACCATTTCCCCCGACTGCGACATTGCCCGGTACTATGCCTTTAATCTGGATACCAATCAGTTGAAAAAGTTCCCCGGCGTCCGCTTTTCGGAAATCATCGATCCGCTTCTGTCCGGAGTCGGTTCCTATCCCCATACGCTGCCTGCTTCCGATTCCGTCGGAACGGTTGTTCGGGAAGAACTGAAAACCGTTCTGGCAACACGGCAGGATCAAAACTCCGAACTGTATCAGATTGCATCGGTCTGCCGCATCTTCGCCGCGCTCGGAGCCCCGATCGTTTCCCCGTCCGGAGGCGGAACCCGCTCGGCGGATTTCGTGCGGCGTTGCATCCTCTATATTCAGAGCAATGATCCGCGCGCCGTCTCGCTGGAAGCCATTTCCCGCACTTTTTCCTACAACAAAGCCTACTTCACCACGCTGTTCCGCAAGCATTTCGGGGTTCCGTTCACGGATTTTCTCAATCGCTATAAGATCGAAAACGCGCACGCTCTGATTCGTGGCGGCAATCGGAACCTCTCCGAAGTATCCCGTCTCTCGGGATTCAATTATTATGCCTATTTCTTCCGAAAGTTCAAAGAAGTCAGCGGCATGACCCCAAGCGAGTATATCGATTTTT
>CAKSUH010000134.1 GCA_934500855.1 uncultured Eubacteriales bacterium | reverse complement strand
ATATTCCGTCTGCTTTTCCCCGTCTCTGCGGAAACGGATGGAACCACGGCGCGCCTGATAGTCTCTGGCGTTTGAAACGGAGGAGACCTCCTTATAGCCGTTCATGGAAGGTATATGGATTTCTATATCGTAGGTTCTTGCCATAGATGCAGAGCAGTCTGCCGCGGCAAGCTTGACAGTTCTGAAGTGGAAGCCAAGTCCCTTGACCAGGTTCTCCGCGTTTGCAACCAGCTCCTCAAACGCTTCGTCGCTCTTTTCGGGCAGCGTGTACTGTACCATCTCCACTTTGTTGAACTGGTGACCTCTCACCATGCCGCGTTCGTCCGCACGGTAGGAGCCTGCCTCGCGACGGAAACAGGGCGTATAGGCGAAATATTTCTTGGGAAGGTCGGCTTCGGACAGAATCTCGTCCTTGTGAAGCGTCACAAGCGCCGTTTCCGCAGTCGGGAGCATGAATCTGCGACGCTCGTCCTCCGCAACATCCAGCCAGTAGACCTCATCCTTGAATTTCGGGAACTGACCCGCAGTCAGACCGCATTCGTAGCTGAGCATATGAGGGACCAGCATGAATTGGTAGCCGTTTCCGACATGGAAATCAATGAAGTAGTTGAGAATCGCCCACTCCAGACGCGCACCGAGACCCGAATAGATCCAGAAACCGTTGCCGGACAGCTTGGTTCCGCGTTTGTAGTCGATCAGACCGAGATCGGTGCAGAGATCCACATGATTTTTCGGCTCAAAGTCGAACTTGCGCGGCTCCCCGAAGTAGCGGAGCGGCTGATTGTTTTCCTTTCCGCCGGGGAGAAGGTCCGGATCGGGCAGATTCGGAAGTCCGAGCAGGAACGACATCAGCTGCGTCTCCACTTCCTTCAGCTTGTCATCATTCGCCTTTGCGCGATTGCCAAGCTCCTTCATTTCTGCAAAAATCGCAGCCGTGTCCTTGCCTTCCTTTTTATATTGCGGAATCAGCTTGGTTGTTTTGTTCTGCTCTGCCTTCAGAGCCTCGGTTTCCGCAATCAGAGTGCGGCGTTCACCGTCAAGGCGGAGAATGTTTTCAACATCCTCTTTGGCGTCTTTCCCTTTTGCGGCAAGGCGCGCAACCACTTCATCCGGATTTTCTTTGATATATTTAATGTCAATCATTGCATTTCCTTTCCGAGCAGAACCCCGTCTGCTCCCCTCAGTCCGTCCTCCTGCGCATCCTCTTCCGGCTTGAAGAAATCTCTCCCGCAAATGGTCCGCAGAAGGGCTTCCAGGTCGTCATCATCGGTGTAGGACAGCTCAATTACGCTCTTTTTCGGCGTTTTCAGGATTTTGACCCGTCTGCCGAGCGTCTGCACGGCGCGATGCTCCAATTCCTTCATGTATACTTTCTTCTGCGCCTCGCGCGTCGAAAGCTCGGATTCTTCAACCGGCGCTTCGTAGTTCAGCAGGCGAATCGTCCGTTCTACATCCCGCACGGACAGGTCCTTTTCCACGATCTTATTCGCCAAAGAGACCATTTGCTCTTGATTTTTCAACCCGAGCAGCGCCCGAGCGTGACCGGATGACAGTTTTCCGGCTTTCACCAGTTCCAGCACCTCATCCGGAAGATCCAGAAGACGAAGCAGATTTGCGATGGCGGGGCGGCTCTTGCCGACCTGTCTCGAGACTTCCTCCTGCGTCAGGTGGAAACCGTCCAAAAGCGTGCGATAAGCCAGCGCTTCTTCAATCGGGTTCAGGTCCTCGCGCTGAACATTCTCGATAACCGAGACTTGTGCCGCTTTGAGATCGTCTCCATCCAGAATGACTGCGGGAATTTCGCTCAAACCTGCCATTTTAGCGGCTCTCCAGCGGCGCTCGCCTGCCAGAATCTCGTATGTCCCCTCTGCATTCTTATTTGCACGCACCACAATCGGCTGAATCACACCGAACTGCGCGATGGAATCTGCCAGATGCTCCAGCGGCTCATGCTCAAAGGCTTTTCTCGGCTGGTCGCTTCGCGGTTCGATCTCGGAGATACGCAAGGTGGTTGCCGCCGAGGAAGCGGAGTTGCTGTCTGCAGGCGGCGTGTTGTCAAACATCAGGGAGTAAAAATCTCTCCCAATTGCATTTCGTTTTGCCATGGTTGCTCCTTTTCGGCTTTTGATTATTCAGGCTGCTTGGACAGCTCAGATACGCTCGACAAGCTCTTTTGCCACATTCATGTACTCTTTGGAGCCTTTGGACCGCTTGCCGTGGTAATAAACGGGCATACCGAAGCCGGGAGCCTCGGAAATCTTTACATTTCTGGAGATTGTCGTTTCAAAAAGTCTGTCGGCATAGTGCTTTTTCAGCTCGTTGATAACCTGAACCGAGAGAAGAAGCCTGCTGTTGTACATCGTGATCAGAATGCCGGTTACATTCAGATCCTTATTATAGTGCTGCTTGATGCGGCTGATGGTGAACATCAGTTGAGAAAGCCCTTCAAGCGCAAGGAACTCACATTGCATCGGAATCACAACGCCGTCGCTTGCGGTCATGGAGTTGACCGTCAACATTCCGAGGGACGGCGGACAGTCGATGATGATATAATCGTAAGTCTCCTTTGCTTTGGCGAGCTTCTTTTTCATAACATATTCGCCGTCTTCCATGTCGCCAAGCTCATATTCTGCGCGTGCAAGCGTTGTATGCGTCGGGATGATGGAGAGATTGTCAAAGTGCGTCTGAATAATCGCTTCTTCGGTCGGAAGATCGGTTGTCAGAACCTCAAAAATGGTGTTTTTCAGGTTCTTCTTCATCAGACCAACACCGCTGGTTGCGTTTCCCTGCGGGTCAAGGTCGATCAGGAGGACTTTATACCCCAAAACGCCGAGCGAAGCGGCAATGTTGACCGCCGAGGTGGTTTTTCCAACACCACCCTTTTGGTTTGCAAACGAAATAATTTTTCCCATAGGATTCCCTTCCTTTCTGATTGTTTGGCTGGATCCGTGTTGCTTTTATTATACCACAAGACCGGCGAAAATACAAGAGATTTTTGCAGATTTTACAAATATTTTATTCGGCACAGGCAAGGCAAATGTTTCACGTGAAACATAAAAAACAGAAAAGAGATGCCCGCCGGGCATCTCTTGCAAAATAATGTTTCACATGAAACATTATGTTTGGGTGGGGATCAATGTTTCACGTGAAACATTGATTCAAAGGGGCTTTTTGAGGATTGCCGCATAAGGGCGAGGGTACGGTGCAGGCGTTTCCGTGACCTTTCTGATGATGACGATGGTTCTTGATTCGGAAGCGTTTCCAAACAAGAGGCTTTTTTCTCGGATTTCTTCAAGTTCTCCGCCGAGCTGATGAATGGCGTTCTTTGCGTCGGCGACTTCATCGCGCCCTGAGACGCCTTTTAGCGCAACCAGTGCGCCTCCGACTTTGACATACGGAAGGACCAGTTCTGCAAGAACAGACAGCTTTGCTACCGCGCGGCTTGTTCCGACTGTGAAGGTCTGCTTATACTTCGACATTGCCGAGTCCTCGGCGCGCACACAAAGCGGATTCAGATTCGACAAATGCCGAGCGGCTGCCGCGGCTTGGACGAACGCAATCTTCTTTGCGGTGCTGTCGATTGCGGTGATTTGCAGGTCGGGGCGGGTGATAGCAAGCGGAATGCAGGGAAATCCTCCTCCGCACCCGACATCCAGAACGGTTGCATCTTTTGGAAAGAATGGTTCTGCAAGCAGGCAGTCGGCGTAATGCTTGGCGATGATCTCGGGAATTGTGCGGATGGCGGTCAGATTGGTGTGCGAATTGACTTCACACAAAAGCTCGGTAAATGCCGCAAAGGATTCCGTCAACGGCTCCGAGCAGAAGCGATTCAATCCGTTTTGCTCGAAAATTCTGCGGTACTGCTCGCAAAAATCGCTGTAATCGATCTGTTCCATGGCTTCTCCTTTCAGTGCAACCCGAGGTAAATCAGCAAAACCGAAATGTCGGCAGGATTGACCCCGCTGATGGCGGATGCCTGCCCGATGGTAAGAGGGCGGATTTTTTCCAGCTTTTGCGCCGCCTCGATGCGCAAGCCTTTGATGCTTTTGTAATCCAGGCTGTCGGGCAGTCTTTTTTCTTCCAACTTGCTTTGCCTCCGGACTTCACCGATCTGTCGCGCGGCATATCCCGCATATTTGATGTCGGATTCGACCGTCAGGCGCTCGGCTCGCGTCAGATTCGGTCGTAACGGGTCGATTTCACGAAGCTGCGCGTAGGAAATGGCAGGTCTGCGCAACAAATCGGCGAGCGACGCGCCTGATTTCAGCGGCGTTTCACCGAGTGCTTCCAAAAAAGCATTTGCTTTGGAGGGAGACAGAACGGTCTGCTCCAGTCGTGCTTTTTCCGATACAATCCGCGCCTGCTTGGCTTCAAACGCATGAAAACGGGAATCGTCGATCAGACCGACGCGATGTCCGAGCGGAGTCAGGCGGCTGTCGGCGTTGTCCTGCCGTAACAGAAGCCGGTACTCCGAGCGTGAGGTCATCATGCGGTACGGCTCGTTTGTTCCTTTGATGACAAGATCATCAATCAGCGTTCCGATATAGCTTCCCGACCGGGGCAGAATCAATGCGTCAAGCCCTTTGATTTTTTGCGCCGCATTGATGCCGGCAACCAATCCCTGCGCCGCCGCCTCTTCGTAACCGGAGGTTCCGTTGAACTGCCCTGCCCCGAACAGCCCCTCGATTTGCTTGAATTCCAGCGTGGCGTTCATCTGCGTCGGGTCGGCGCAGTCATATTCGATTGCATAGGCATAGCGCATGATTTCCGCGTGCTCAAATCCGGGAAGCGTGTGAAGCATTGCGTGCTGAACATCGGTTGGAAGCGAAGTGGAGAAGCCCTGAAGATACATTTCCTCGGTGTCCTCCCCAAGCGGCTCAACAAACAGCTGGTGGCGCTCCTTGTCGGCGAAACGGACCAACTTGTCCTCGATGGAGGGGCAATAGCGCGGACCTGTACCGTGAATTTTGCCCGAATACATCGCACAGCGGGTCAGATTGTCGAGA
>CAKSUH010000133.1 GCA_934500855.1 uncultured Eubacteriales bacterium | reverse complement strand
AAGGATTTTTGTGAAGGATCACGGAAAAGATGCAAGTGAGTGCGCCATTCGAGAATTGCGCGGTGATGCCTTTATTCAAAAACCGCCCCGAAGGACAGCAGAACCGTTTCCTCCGTCAGGAGCAGATGTCCGAAGCTTCCGCCGTAGCCGATGCTTCCGGGATTGAACAGCGTCATCGGGCGGGAAAGCGTCCTCTCACCCACCCGTTCGCCCGCCGCGACGGTATGCAGGTACGGCTCGTGAGTATGCCCGAAAAGGACCACATCCGCACCCTTCTGCGCTGCAGCAGTCTCCATCGGTCCTGTTCCGCTCTTCACGCCGTACCGCGCGCCGTGCGTGAGAAGCAGGGTATGCCCCTCAAAATGCAGAAGCTGTTCCTCGGGGGCGTCCTCCCACTGCGAGACGGCAAAGTCGCAGTTTCCGCGCACGCAGAACAGCGGCGTTGGGGCGAACATGGTGCGGTCCAGTTGCCGCAGACCGTCTCCGAGAAAGATCACGCCGTCCGGTTGGCGCGGCTGTCTCGCCAACGCGGCGCGGATGCCTCCGTTACGCCCGTGCGCGTCCGAAAAAATCAGGAATTCCATCATTCCGCTCCGTTCTCTTTCTCCAGTGCGGCAAAAATCCGTTTGATATCGTCAAGGCACCCCACCTGCATAAGCTGTCCTCTGACCACCGCCGCGCCGCGCATTCCGTGCACATACCACGCCATATGCTTGCGCGATTCGGCAATTCCGATCTTCTCCCCGTGCTCCCGCACCATTGCCTCTGCGTGTCGGCAGGCGGTTTTAAGGCGTTCGGAAACCGTGGGCGGGGTATAAGGCTTTCCTTCCAGTGCGCAGGTCAGCTCTTGGAAAATCCACGGATTTCCCTGTGCGCCGCGCGCAATCATCACGCCGTCGCAACCGGTCTGCTCGCGCATTCGGATTGCATCTGCGGCGGAAAAGATATCGCCGTTTCCGATCACGGGGATTTTGACCGCTTCCTTAACCTGTCGGATGATCTCCCAATCCGCTGTCGGGGCGTACATCTGCTGTCTGGTTCTGCCGTGGACGCAGACTGCCGCCGCGCCCGCTTCCTCAACTCGTTTTGCCAGTTCGACCGCGTTGATATGCTCCGCGTCCCAGCCTGCACGCATTTTCACGGTGACGGGCAATTTGACCGCTTTCACGGTGGCTCGGACGATTTCCGCCGCGCGTTCGGGATCACGCATGAGGGCGCTCCCCTCCCCGTTCCCGACGATTTTGACCATCGGACATCCCATATTGATGTCGATTGCGGCAGGTGGGATTTCGCCGCAGGCGCCGAGGTACTCCCCACTCTCAAGCATCGCGGCGGCGCGTGCAACGAAGTCGGGCTCCGCGCCGAAGAGCTGGACTGCCATAGGGTATTCGTCCCTCATGACTGCCGCCAACGGGGCTGTACGGACGCGGTTTCCGATTGGTGCTCTGCGGCAATTCTGCTCATAGCACAGGGCTTTTGCCGAGACCATTTCGCTGACGGTATACTCTGCCCCGAATTCCCTTGCGACCCGTCTGAACGGGCGGTCGCTGACCCCTGCGAGCGGCGCGAGGCAGATGCCGTGTTGCAGGGTGATATTACCGATTTTCAAGCGATGTTTCCTTTCCGGGGAAAGACCTTGGGGCTTTGCCCCAAACCCTACCTGAAAACTTCCCCCAAGAAGTTTTCAGGACTTTCAAGAACTTTAACGAAGGGGATTTTTGCCCCTTTTTTATTGTACAGATTCTGATGTAGCCCTATTCCGTGCTACTGTTTCCGGCTGCTAAGGCTGTCGCATCTCCCCGCTACCGGATAGAAATGGTTCAGGTTAGTTGGTGATTGGGACGGACCGACACGCGGGGCGTTCCGTGGTGGTTGAAAGATACTTTTCTATGTGAGCGGATAAATCTGCTCTTTCAATAAAACTGTCTCTTATTATAGCATATTTCCCCCTAAAAAGCAAGACCCGCCGCGGAAAAAGTCCAGGCAGGTCCGAAATCCGATTCTTGCGCTACGCTATGCGTAAAACCGTTCGTCACGCCGCGCCAAAAGGCCCCCGAATGCGCCCTTTGGTGCAGAAAAACGCGCCGTATTCGGGCAATTATCGGATATTCCGTCGGATTATCGGGGACGGTTTTTCTTGACCGCGCGGACAGGCTGTGCTATTATAGAATGGAAACAATTTCCATTCGGAGGTACGGAATCATGAAACATCCAAGTCCGCTGTTAATGGTCGCGCTCGCGGTGGTCTTTGCCGTCGCACTTTGCCTGACGATCGCTCTGATCTGTATGGGCGCATTCCAAAAGGAGGTCCCGTCCGTCCCTGCACCGACGGAGCACACACGGTACTACATCCCCGGGACAAGCATCTCCTATCTCGCTCCGCCTGCCGAGGAAAGTCCGAAAGAATCGGAACAGGATTCCTCCTGCGGAATGGTGTTTCGGTCAACCGGAAACGGGGTATGCGTTTTGGAAAGCGTGGGAAGCTGTCGCGACGCGTTTGCGGTGATTCCGGACCGCGCCCCGAACGGTGACCGCGTGGTCGGCATTTCCGCGCGTGCATTCTACGGTTGCGAAACCGTTGCGGCAATTCAGATACCCGCCGGCGTTACGGCAATCGGGGACCTTGCCTTTGCGGGATGTTCCAATCTGGTTTACATTTCGGTCAGCGAAAGCAACCCCCGCTTTTGCGATGCGGAAGGGGTACTCTATTCCTCGGACGGCAGCGAGTTGATCCTCTATCCCGCACAGCACGCAGGGACGGTTGTTTCGATTCCCGCCACGGTGCACAGGATCGCCGACATGGCGTTTTACGGTTGCGCCTATCTGGAGGAGGTCCGTTTCAGCGGTTCCCCCGCGCAGTGGGAGAACATCCGCATCGGGACAAAAAACTACAGCCTGACCGCCGCCTCGGTCGTGTTCTACGCGGCTTCGTAAGAACGGTTCGGAACAAAAAAACGGTTTCGCCTGCCTCCCATGGAGACGGGCGAAACCGTTTTCCGCGTCCCGGTACGAAACTTATCGCGCCGTTATTCTGATATACCCCGTATCGGTGATGAGTTCGCATTTGCCGCCCGTTACCGTTTGGGGAATGTCAATACTTCCCGTATCACTCTTTGCAAAAAAGGTCTTATCCGTCAGGAAGTTGCCCTCGATATTTCCCGTGCTTGCTTCGGCATAAACCTCGGAAGCGTCACAGTCACGGAAGATGATGTCACCCGTACTTCTGACAATCGAAAGGGCTTCCGATGCAACTACATTGCGCAGAATCACATCGCCTGTGCTCCCTCTCGATACCATGTTCTTACATGTTATGTCGGTCAGGTCGATTTTCCCAACCGACACCCCGACCTTCAGGTCTCCCGCGCAGGTTAGGTTCTTCACGGTCACTTTGCCGGTGGAAGTGGTAAGGTTCAGAGATCCGACCGTGGTATTTTCCACGCAGATACTGCCCGTGCTTGATGTAATTCTGACATCCCCCACCTCGGCTTCGCTTCTGATGTCTCCCGTGCTGACCGAAAGATCCATATCCGCAAAGCGGAAACTGCCCGGGATTATGACATCGCCCGTTTCGTTTTCAATTGCAAGAGATACATACTCCGTCTCCGGGAGATAAACCGTAATCCGATCGCTGTCAAAGGCTACTCCGATATGCCATTTTCGCTCCCGTGGTGCGCTGATATTCAGCGTGCCGTCCGTAACGGAGACCGCATACCCCTCGCCTTCCCGCTCATTGCAGACCACGCGGCAGTTCCCGTCCTCTGCGGGCAAAAAGGTAATATCCGCGATATCCGACCGGATTCGGATGTTCTCAAACGCTTCTGTTATCTCATGGGTGGTAGTCACATACTTTTCCGTTTCGAGTTTTTCGAAATCCCATCCCGCAAAGCACATGGTCAGAACAAAGAGCAACAGCCCGAACGCTATAAGCGCGCTTGCGGCAATCAGCCACTTTTTCGTTGCCT
Organism: uncultured Eubacteriales bacterium; assembly: GCA_934500855.1. GTDB lineage: Bacteria > Bacillota > Clostridia > Oscillospirales > CAG-272 > UMGS1865. Next base: position 1,080 of record CAKSUH010000133.1, on the reverse strand, counting down.
TCATCATCCGTTCTCCTTTCCCATAAAGCACTTTTTGATTCCGAACACGATTTGTTTGGTCAGCCGGACAATTCCCCTCGTCGCTCCCAGACATCCGAAAAAGAGAAAGATCGCAAGCCCCGCGCAACAGATTCCCGCGCTCACCGATGCAAGCCCCGTAAAGCCGAACCCGCAAACGGCGAAGTAAAGTCCCGCCGCAACGCCGCCGACCGCGCAGGCACCAAGCGAGGCAAAGACCGCCCACACGGAAACGATCAGAATCCACGGCACGAGATACAGCACAAGTCCCAGAACCGCCACAACCGCCAACAGCGGAAGCCACATGGGAGAGCCGAGTATCAACAGCACAATTTCCCACGCCCGAAGCCGTCTTTTCGGTCTTACGCGTTCCTTTGCAATTTTGGCAAGCGGAATTTCCGCTATCACCTGCGCCGCGATTTCATCCACCGAGCCGATATCCGCAACGGCTTGCGCCTCGGTTCGCCCCTCTTCAATCCGATCGTCAATCGATTCGCCGTAAAAAGCAAGGCGTTCATCGACCTCCCGCCGCGGCAGACCCGCCAGCGCTTTTCCCAGCGCACATAAGAATTCCTGTTTCGTCATTTCTTTGCATCCTCCCTGATTACGAATTGATAAATCGACATGACCTCGCGCCACTCCTCCTTGAATTCCTCAAGCCGCCGCAGTCCCGCTTTTGTGATGTGGTAATACTTTCGCAGTCGCCCCCCGTGCTCGGAGGTGCGCACCGTCAGCATTTCCGCCGTCTCCAACCGTTTCAAAATCGTGTACAGCGTGGATTCCGACAACTCCAGATACGGCTTCATGTCCTTGATGATCTTGTAGCCGTAGGAGTCCTCGTTCTTGATCGCGGCTAACACGCACACATCGAGCAATCCCCGTTTTAACTGAATATCCATTCTATACTCCTCCTTGCGTAATACATCATATCACGAAGTATTGATTTTGTCAAGTGTTTTTACAAAAAAAGTTTGAAAAAATCGAAAAAAGTCCCAAGCGTAGGCTTGGGACGGATTTTGATCTGATTTGACGGCGGGGATTCCTGTTTTTCAGATTTACGGT
>CAKSUH010000132.1 GCA_934500855.1 uncultured Eubacteriales bacterium | reverse complement strand
CCGCAAAACTGGCGGGCAAGGCGGCTTCGCTGAAGAATGTCACCAACCCGGACGGCACCGTCAACACGGCGGCGATCAAGGATTTTGCAAAGGCGCTGACCGAGATGGATGAGCTGACGCCCGAGGCAAAGAAGGCGCTGAACGACATGGTGAAGAGCGCAACCGAGGCGATGGGCGATGGTGTTCCCGAAGCCATCAAGAATCTGGATCTGGAGAAGGTCGATTTCAAGACGGAAGGCGACCTGCTGATTACGATTGCGGATGTGGCGGAAAGCGAAGGCAGTCTGGAAAATGTGGATGTGACCAAGGTTGTCAACGATCTTTCCAAGAGCACGGTCATTCTGCCCACGCTGGCGGAATCCGATGTGACCATTCCGGTTGACGATGAAACCCGCGCCGAGGTAGATGCGGCAATTGCCGATTTGGAGAGCAAAACCGGCAGCGACGCGGTTGACGCCGAGACGATTGCCAAACTGAAGGCAATCTTCGGCAACAGCGCGTCCGGGCAGGGCTGAGCGCTCGGTTTCGGGTGCGGCTGAAAAATCCGGATAACTTCAAAAACTCTCCGCCGCAGGACCCCGGGTCCTGCGGCGGAGAGTTTTTTGCGAAACGCCTGTTTTATTCTCCCTTGATCATTTGCAGATAGGGGAGGGAGCGATAACCCATGCGGCGATAGAGCTTCTGCGCGCGCTCGTTTTCCGGTTCGGTTTCCAGACGGTAGCGTGCCGCGGGATGCGTGGATTCCAGAAACGCGAAGAACGCGGTTCCCGCGCCGAGACCGCGATAGGCGGGGCGCAGATACAGCTCGTCTACCCAGATATTCAGTCCGCCCGCTTCACGGCTGTAGGTTTTGGTCAGGAGCGCGTAGCCGACGACATTGCCGTCCGATTCCATCACATAGCACTCCAGATACACATCGGAGCGCATCAGTTCGTCAAAAGCCCGCTCATGGTTTTCGGAGGGAACGGTGTGAAGAACCGCTTCCGAGTGGTAGAACTCCTCGCTCATGGCAAGAAATTCCGCGCGGTCACGGGCTTCGAGGTGTCGGAAAGTAACGGAGGGTTGGTTCATGATTCTTCCTTTCGTTTGTCTGCTGTATTCCTTTCTATCTGTATCCATTATACCGAGCCGTACAGAAACCGTCAAGGGGGAACGATTATTTTTCACTTTATGTTTACAAAAACGCCCCTAATGGAACAAAAAGAGCGCCGAGCGGCGAATTTTGAGGGATTTTTTAGCGGCACTTCTTGACAAGAAGCTCAAAATGTGCTATACTGATGGTAATACAGGAGACATCGGCTCTTCGAAATCCTGTAAAATATTACGGAGGTTTTTTCAAATGAAAAGAAAGACTATGCGCACATGGCTTTCCTGCGTGGCGCTCCTGCTTGCATGCCTGATGCTGATGACCGCTCTGGCAAGCTGTAAGGATCCCGCGGGAGTCCAGACCGTAACCACCGAAGCCGCCGGAACCGGAAGCGGCAATGCCACCGGACCCAACGGTTCAGGTTCTTCCGAACCCGAAAAGAAACCCGAATTCCCCGAGGCTTGCGAGAATCACAAGGGCAATTTTGTCTGTGAAAACTGCGGCAGACGGATGACCCCGAACGGCTTCTTCACCGCGGCGCTGAACGCCGAGGAGGATGAATCCTTCAATCTGCTTTTTGAGAACCTGAATGTTACGGCGGCGAAAGAGACCGTCAAAATCGAAAAGGCGGAAATGACCGTTGCAATAAAAGACAACGGGCTGGTCGGAAAAGGCTGGATGAAGGTCTCCGTCACGGATAGGACCGGCGGGGACTTCACGGTTGAGGGCGCCGCAACGCTTAAGGACGGAAAGCTGTGCCTTGCGGCAGGAGGACTGGTAAACGGCCGTGAAGAAACCGGCGAGATTTCTATCTCGCTCGAGAAGATGTTTGATGAGATCTCGCTTCCCGATGCCATGACGGCAATTCTTCCGAAACTTCCCGCATTTGCAAAGAACCAATTGGTCCCCGCGCTGAAAGCGATTGCGGCGGCACGCCCCGATTCGGAGGATGTCTGCGCAAGAATTGCGGATCTGCTCTTTGTACTTACCAAGACCGACAACGGCTATACCGTTGCGCTGTCCTTTGATAAGCTGATTGCGCTGAACGAGAAGCTCAACACCATGAAGGTCAGCGAGCTGTATGACGCCATCCTCGGTGCGGGCGAGTTTGCAAAGCTGGAAACCTATATGAACGGCGTCTTTGAAAAGAAGGTTTCCGATGTGCTTGCCGATTTCAAGGCGGAAGGCATTGATTTCGTGGCGCTGTTGAAGATGGTCAACACGCTCCTGCCCGAGGACGAGGAGGGGAACACTCCCATGACTCCCGTTCTGCAAAAATTCAGCGATGAAAAGTTCCTTGGAAGCACGGTCGGACAGCTGATTCTCGGAACCGAGAATGTGCCCACCGCCGACGAGCTGAAGGCTCTGCAGAAAAAGATCACCCCCGTGTTCAGCGCCATGAAAGAGCTGACCTGCTGGGAGATGATTGAGGATCTGATTAAGAAGGATGAAGGAAACAAGCCCAAAGAAGATATCCCCGAAACCGATGTTCCCGCAGGGGAAGGCGAGGGCGAAGCGGCTCTGTACAACACGGTAAAGACGATTCTGGAGCAGTACAAGGACGCGGTTTCTGTTTCCTGCACCGCAGACGCCTTCGGCAAAATCCTCTCTGCTTCGATTGAACTGAATGTGAGCGTTCCGGATCCGTCCGGAGACGGGACGAATAAGCTGGTTGAGATATCCGGCAAGATTCAGTATCTGAACAAGTATACTTCGACGGTGGATTACGCCAAATACGAAGAACAGGTGAATGCGTCTCTGAAGTCTCTGTCCGACAATCGGGATAAGATTGCGGAGATCATCAAGGCGGATATTGAACGCCATTATCTCGGTTCGAAAGTGAGCTACGATAAGGAGACCGGAATTCTGACGGCGCACTATGTGACGGTCGGCACTTATTGGAGACACATCGCCGAAAAAGAAGTTACCGTTACTTTGACTCAAAAGGTTGATCTGACCGTTGATCTGAACACGCTTCGGTTCATGTCTGCTTCGACGGATTGCAAGAATACCAGAGCGGTCAATGTGGAGTACGGGGCGGAGTATCGGCGCGAAAAGCAGATTACCGCAAAGTGGACAGAGAGCAATACCGACCTGACTCCGGGAGAACTGGAGAAGTGGTATAATGACCTTGACGGTGGAAATCGTCGCGAATCCGGCTTTGACATTTGTCTGTATCTGGACACCGAAACCGGTGCATACAGAGCGAATGAAGGCAGCCTGCACGAGTATGACTCCGAGCCGATCAAAACGGTTAAGGATGGCGAGTTGACCTATGTGCATCGCAAGTGCAAAAAATGCGGTTATGTCTACATTGTGGGAAGCTATACAGAAGGCCCGATTAAGCCCTGAAAGTTGAAGGCAGTAGCGCCCGCCCGACGAAAGTCGGGCGGGCTTTTTTGCGCGCATTTCTCCCGTTCGGAGCCATGCGGTCGGCGTTTTTTCGGCGTGCCGCCAAAACGATAATCGGAAAGGCAGAAGTCTGCCGCAATCCGCATGAGCGGACGCGGTGCTTCTGTCTTTTTTTGAGGCAACTCCGCGCAATGGATTGGGAAGCCGAACAACCCGATAACGGATATGATCCGCGCACGCGGAGAAATATTACAACCGAACAGGAGGGATGTTTATGAAAAAATGTGTAATCTTTTGCCTGCTGCCGGCGCTGCTTCTGACTGTTGCGGCGTGTGGGAAAGAGACGCCGCTGACCCCGGGGACGGACGCAAAGACCGACGCGGCAAGACCGACAGGTGCCTGAAACGGCGCTCGGTTCGGACAGCATACAACCCCAATAAGCCCAAAAAGCAGTCGCAACGGAGGATTCCGTTGCGACTGCTTTTTGCGGGAGCCGCGCTTCGATGCCGAAAGAACGCCGCGCGCTTACCGTTCGCTTTCCTTTTTGCGTTGCTTTGCTTTTACCACGGCGCAGGCGGTCAGGGAGCCGACCGTACAGCAGGCGTGAACGCTGACCGATATGATGAATTGCGGCGAACCGATATCGGATGCGGTTGTTCCGATAATCGGGAGCGTAATGATCGGTGCGAGCATTCCCAGAATGCAGGCGGCAAGATACTTGGGGTAGTTCGTTTGAGACGCGCCGAAATACAGGCTTACAATGTCGCACGGCAAGCCGATCAGCCTTGCAATCAGCGTTACCGCAAAATCGTTTCGGTCCTGAAAGGCTTTTATCAATTCGGCTTTCGGAAAATGCCGCATCATTTTTTGCGACAGTTCTTTCCCGCCCCGCTTCCCGATATAGTAGGGGACCGATACCATCACGGCGGTGCCGATTATATTGAGAAAAATGGCAATCGGCAACGGGAAAAGGATCCCGTTGGCGGCATAGAGAATCCCGCTGTAGATAAAAATGCTCAGGGACTTCAGCGCAAAGAGCAACAGCATCGTCAGCGCGGCAAGCACGGGATTTGCAGGCGAATAGCGCAGCACCTCGTCAACGGAAAAGCGTTCCCGATTGATCAGCAGAACGATCAGAACCGCCGCCCAGACGCAGACAATCGCAATTTTGTATAGTTTTCTCCGAGTATCCTTCGGATTGTTGTTTTTCATAATACGGTACCTCTCATCCTTGCATGGATCGCATCCGCCCCGTGCGGAGACTGCAACCGGAATCCTGCTCCGAAAGCGGTTGCTTTCAGCCCGTCCGATTTTTTACCTGTTTCCATTATACCACAAAAAGCGGTCAAATGCAAGCGGTTCCGCTCAATTGTCCTGCCCGCGATACGGAAGGGTGACAGGGAAGAATCGAGAAACGAGCAACCTTCGCAGCCGTTCGGGCGCTGATGGCGGTGTACAGGACCGGAATCGCGGCAGACGATTGTTTGATGAGAAAGACCGATGGACGATTCCCGGGAATCGTCCATCGGTCTTTTGGTCAATGTCTGCGTTGGTGAGACGGGAGCGCTCCCGCTGTTTCGGTTGCGGCGGTTTTTACGCTCTGTCGTCAAACAGGTCGCCCATGCCGGGGGTCTGGTAGAGGCGAATCCAATCCACGCGGAAGGTTAAG
>CAKSUH010000131.1 GCA_934500855.1 uncultured Eubacteriales bacterium | reverse complement strand
TCCGAGAACTTCCCCGCAAGACCCCGCCGTTCTCCGTGCGAAAATTTGTTTCGCTTTTCGGAACGGCGGGGTCTTGCGGGGAAGTTTTTTCCGGTTGGGAGGTGTTTGGGCATGGGAAAAGCCGCATTGAAAAACGCGGCTTTTCTTTTTTCGGGGGTTACCACCAACCGACATGATCCGTGTCTGTCACCCGCTCATATGAGTCAATTGGTATCAGTTTCCATTGGCAAAACGGAAGTAACTCCTCATACGGTATATCGGTCTGTTCCGGAAATTTCGAGCCAAGCCAAACCATACCGATACCGGGATTTAAGTCAAAATAAAGCTGAACAAAGGTCGTTCCGCGAATATACAGGTTTCCATCGATCAATTCCGCATGGTCAGCCCCCTGATTCTCGGAATAACAGGCTTCATAATATTCTCCAACGCTTTGCAAAATCCGATTGTTATGAATCAGAACGCGGTAAAAGGAATAATCAACAGAACCGTTGTAGGCAACCGATTCCCCCAAACTGTTTACAAAGGGATATGTTGCCCCCGGATAACGGTATTCGACGCATACATGGTCACGACTGTACGGCTGAATCGTTAACTCTATCGCGTGAAATCCGATTCCATGGTCAACAGGGGTATATGTAAACGGAACATTTGCAGGAAATGGGATTTCACGCAAATTTCTCAAATAAGCTCTTCGCTCCGTTTGCTCTTCATCCTTCTCCTTTTTCCCGGCATCAGAACGGATTTGAGAAATGAACTCATTTGCATTATTTCCAAGGAAATAGGAAGTCAGTGGGCTGCAATCCGGAATCTCCGGCTCTTTTTTACAGGCGCACATCGACATAACTGTGACAAGCGCAAAAACCAACGAAAAGAAGTTCCGTTTCTTCATCATACCCTCCTGTTTTGCGTTGTACCCAAAATTGACAGAAACAGTCGATCAGTTGAAAATCAGGCGGTAACCCGTTTTGGTGAGCGCAACTCCGCGAACCGTTTTCCCGCTCGGCGCGTTTGCAATCAGCAGATTTACTTCCCGCTCATAGGCGCATTCCGCCAACCCGATATACGCTCCCTGTTCGTTTTGCGGGGAGACGGTTTCACGCACCAAGCGAATGCTCCCGTCCGTTGGCGACCGTTCCAGAACCAATTCCGCAATCAGGCTGTTGTGGTGATATAAAAGCAAAAGCTGAAAAACATTTTCCGTGCCGTCCGCGTCCAGAAGCGGGACAAGAATCAGATTGTCGTAAGCCTCCAGATAAGCAAAATCCTCGGGCGATCGGCTCATGCTTCCAACGGTCTCGCCCTTGAATCGACTGAGATAACCGGAAATTCCGAGATAGAAACGCGCCTTCTGCGATTTCCACGGATAGATCGGAAGTTCGGACAGCGTCTGCGCCCGCTGTTTCAGATAGCTTTCCATAGACTGTCTGCCCTCTGCAATCGTCCGAAACGGTTCCACATGGGGAAAATCATGAAGCGATCCCTCGTGATAATATTGCAGATACGATCCGTCCGCCGCCCCCACCGGATACATTTCCCGCCAACCGCTCATATCGTAAATGACTCCCTGCAATTGAAATCCCGGACAGGCGCGGTAAAAATCGGTCAGCCGCTCCGTGCAAGCCGCGTTGGAAATCGGGTTTCCCGCATCGTTCCGCGACAGATCCGCTTCGGATAGCGTGCCGTCCTCATTCCAACACATCAGAAACGCCCCGCAGATTGCCCTGTCGCTTGAGAAGATAGCGAGAAAAAGGCGTGTTGCTTCCAGATCTATGCCCCAAGCAGGAATCGTGCCGATCTCATCCGCATTTCGGAAAACCTCCGACAATTCGGCAGACGGGTTTCCGCTTTCGCAATAGCGGCGCAATTCGCCCAAAGCATCAAAGTCCGGCTCGGACGGGAGATAGTAGGCTTCCATTTCTCCGTTATCCGGCGTTACGCGGTTCGCGAGAATTTCGTACCCGTCCGCTCCCTGTTCTTCGGATTCCGAAGCATCCGGAGTCGGTTCAACCACTTTACAGGAAAACAAGGAAAGCGCAAATGCGGAAACGAGAAACAGGGAAAAAAGTCTCCGTCTTATCATATGATCCCCTCCTTTTATCCGACAGACAGAAACAGCGCGCCCATCCGCAAAGGATGGGTGCGCTTCTCGTCAATCTGTGCCGTGTCGGTAGGATCGGAGATTCGGAACACCATATCCTGCGCGGATTCGACTTTCTGTAAGATCAGTATAGCATACGCAACCGCTTTTGTCAAGGGGTTTCGCCTTTTTGGATGCAGACCATTCAGGCTTTGACGAGTTCTGCCCAGTCATGATCCCCGATTCCGATGGCTTCGCAGATCGGTTCCGCACGGCGGATGGTGTCCAGCGCCGCGAGGGAATGCGCGTCTGTTCCCAAGGTAAAGCGGATGCCTTCCTCCCTTGCCGCCCGCATGATCGCAACCATCGGATCGTTGCGGTAACCGTCCTCGGGAACCGAATAAAAGCAGAGGTTGATGTCGAATCCGACACCCATTTTTGCCGCTTTGGCGCAAAGCGCGTGCACGCGGTCAAGATCGATCCGTCGGCGAATCTCCACCGACAACTCCCCTTCCAACGGAGCGAACGGGTGGGCGATGATAACCGGAACGGTCTGCGTCAGCTTCACGAATTCCGCGTTGTTCAGCATCCGCTCAAAGCTGTCGACGGCGAAGTCCGCCGCATAACCGACAAAATCGAAGGTATCCGCAATCAGCGGATAGAGCTCGTTGTGGTTCAGCGCGGCTGCCATTTTCCCGATCTGCCGATCGCTCAGAAAATCAAAGGTTGCCCGCAACCGGTCGGCAATCTGCCTGCGGTATGCCGCGATCTCGGGCGGCTCCGCCATGGTGAAGTTCTTCATGTGCGTATGGGTATGCGGAACAAGGATGTAGTCGAAGTGCTTTGCGCTCTCTGCGGTGATGCCGAGCGTATCGCTCATGCCGCAGTATTCCGTTTCCGCGCCGAACAGCACTTTCACGCCGCCCGTATCCTTCGGAATGCAGTTCTTTGCCTCCAGAACATACGGAACAGACTGCCCTGCATACCATGCGCTGGCACCCGGAACGGTTTCGTCCCACAGATGGTCGGAAATGCCGAATATGCGGTGTCCCAATTCCGCCGCCCGCCTGACATACGCCTCCACGGTAGCCGCAGGGTCTGTACAGCAGGAGGAAAACAGCGTGTGCGTGTGAATATCATGTGTACAATTCATGCCGCTCACTCCTCCCTCGGTTCCAGCGGAATCAGATTGCTGTATCCGTCATCCACCGGATTCTGCGCGCCCGGCGCGGTGTCGGTCGGCTGTTCTGCGGTGTTCTCGCGGCTTCCGGCGTCAGACGGAACTTCCGCCCCGGTTGTGACAACCGTTGTTTCCTGCGACTCGGTTTCCGGTTTGCCGCACGCCGACAAGCCGAGCAAAAGAATCAGACAAACCGCGATCCGTGCAATCCGTCTGTTTTTCATATGCAATCCTCCGTTTCTTCTTTCGGTTCCGTATCCAGCCAGATCGGGAAATGGTCGGTTGCCTCGGCGGCTTCGGCAGAGCGGAGCTGTCTGTGGGCTTTGACCGTCACCGTATCCCGCATGACCGAAATGTGATCGATCGCGCCGTCATCGTCCCGCGGAACCGTTTCCCCCAACCGATGCCAGCCGGAAGAATACCCGTCGTTGTCCGCGGTCAGGAGCATTCCCGACTCCAACGGCAAATCGCGGCTCATCACGCGGAATTCCCCGCTGTCCCGGTTGCAGTTGTAGTCTCCGGTTACAAAAATCGGAACATTCGGGTACGCGGCGCGCAGTTCCTTCAGCTTTCGGTTGACCGCCTCCGCCTGCGGGGCGCGGGTTTCGAAAGACGCGTAATGATAATGCAGATTCATATGAATCACGCGTCCTCCCTCCCGTATGCGGTCGCGGTAAACCGCCCATTCATAGCCCCAACAGCCGCCAAAGGAGCAGAAGCCGCCGTCAAGGCAGGCAAACCGACTCTTCTTGTAAAGCAGCGGCGTATAGTTCTTCTCCGCCTTTTGCGGCGGGAAGGCATAGACATCCTGCAAAAGCGCGCTCAATTCCCGCTTCATCGCCGCGTCCGCTTCCTGCAGTCCGAGCAGATCGGGGGCAACCGACAGGTAAATCCGCGCCAGTATTTCCGCCCGCGCGGTGTACGGAATGCGCCACCCCATAGATGCCGAGTCATTTGAATTCAGCACATTGCTTGACATCACCCGACAGAATCCGTTCTCCGGTTTCTCCATTTTATGCCCCCGTTGCGCCGCCGCGAAGTCTTATATCGATCAGAACCGGATAATGGTCGGTCGCGGACGCGATCAGTGCGTCGTGAACGATTTTGTGCCGGAGGACCTCCACGGTATCGGTTGTAACCATGATGTGGTCAAGCTGTTCGTTTCGGTCGGTTTCGAATGCGGTCAGGTCCAGCGTGTGCCACGAGAGCGTGTTGTAGTCCCGCTTATCCTCAGGCGCTACGGTAACGGCGGACTTCATATTCAGTCCTTCCGTCATTTTCTCATGCACGGGCGAATCCAGACAGGTGTTGTAGTCCCCCGTCACCGCAATCGCCGCATCGGGGTACTTCTCCGCCACCCGCTTCAGTTCCGCGTTGACCTGCTCCGCCTGCGGGAGGCGGTCGGCGTCGGTGTTGTAGTGGTAGTGAACATTCCCGTGGATATACTGCTCATGCGTCGTTTTGTTCTCGAGCAGCGCCCACTGGAACGCATAGTTGTTTCCGAGATCGATGATGTTGTGATCCTTCAGATCATACTTATCCTTTCGGTACAATGTCTTTTCCCCGCTTGTCACCGCGTCATACGGAACCCATGCGTAAACATCCGAAATGACGGGATCGAGATACTTCACATTGTTGTTGATGATACATTCCTGAAGCCCGACGGAATCGGGAAGGAACGCCAGACAATAGTCGCCGATCACCTCGATACGGGTACGGTCATTGAAACGGCTTCCCTTGATATGCCCGTTTGCAAACAGCGTGTTGATGCTCATGATCCGGATGTCTGCGCCGTCGGTCAGGTCAAGAGGCTGGCTCCCGAGATAGGACGCTTTCAGGGAGGATGTCAGACGGTAAGCCTCCGTCCTGCCGGCATAGCAGTCGGTCAG
>CAKSUH010000130.1 GCA_934500855.1 uncultured Eubacteriales bacterium | reverse complement strand
CATATTTGCCATGTTCGCACAGCGTAAGGAAGGCTTCCCCTTTGAGGGGGAAGGTGGCGCCGTAGGCGACGGATGAGGGCGGATTGTGAAGGCAACACACGATTCAAAATCATATTTGTCATGTTCGTACAGCGTAAGGAAGGCTTCCCCTCAGGGGGAAGCTGTCGCGTAAGCGACTGATGAGGGGGGGAAATTCTCCTCATTATTATCACCTATTTATAACTGCAAATGCCCACCGACAGGCGCAAGGTCCCGAAACCACGAAAGGTCCTCGCGATCGACCGCGCGGGTTATCAGCAACAGAACCGCATAGAGCAGGACCGCAACGGCAATCCGAAGTACAAGTGCGGGAACCGTCACGGGCGCGTTGCCGCCGAAGAGCAGGTGCGCGCCCCATGTCGCGCCGACCACCGAAAGCAGGGGCTTCCACACCCATTTGACGACCCGAACCCGCGCGCCGCCAACCGTCAGCAGGCGGGTAATGCTCAGCACCGTGTTGAAGCATTCCGAAAACCAGATGGCAAACAGGTAGCCCGAAATGCCGCAGTGCGGAACGAGAAAGCGAACCAGAAGCACCGAGAGAAGCGCGTCGGCAACATTGATGCGCATGGAGGTCAGCTGTTCGCCCATGCCCTTGAGCATGGAGTCCACCGCCGCGTCCACATACATGACGGGGATCAACGGCGCAAGAAGGAGAAGATAGCGCCCGGCGCCCGTATTCGGATAGAGAAGCTCGCCGAGCGGTTCGGAAAAGGACACGAGAATGCCCGCAACGCCGATGGAGAAGAGAAGCGAGAGCGACAGCACGCGGGAAATCATGTAGCGGATGTGACGGGGACTGTTTTCCACCATACAGTCCGCCATGGCGGGGATGACCAGACCGCCGAACGAATAGATCAGCGCCGAGGGATAGAGGATGACGGGGAGCGCCATGCTGTGGATGATGCCGAATACCGAAAGTGCCGCCGCATGGCTCATGCCGCCCGCCTGCAGTCCTGCCGGGACAAGTGCGTGCGAAAGCGTGACCAACCCCGAGCGCACATAGGTGGTCAGCGCCACGGGAATCGTGATTTTGAGTAGTTCCTTCTGTTCGTCCGGCGCAGGCTCGGCGGAAAGCCCCGATTGTTCTTTCCGTCGGTCGCGCAGAAAGAGAACCAGATTAACAAGGAAGGAAAGCACTTCCGCGCCCGCGCCGCCGAGCACCAGAAGCACGCAGATGTCCTCCGCGCTCCGAGGCGACAGGACCGACAGGAGCAGGATGGTCAGCGCGAATTTGAGCGCCTGCTCAAAGATCTGGACAGCCGCGTTGCGCCGCGCGTGGCGGACTGCGACGAAGTAGCCCGAGCAGACCGAGGAGAAGGAGATGAGCGGCAGGGTCAGCGCGAACAGGCGGAGCGGGCGGACCGTGCGTGCGTCAGACAGGAAACGGGTCCCGATGATCCCCGCACCCGTGAAAAGCAGAAGCGATGCCGCAGTACCGCACAGCAGTGCATAGAGAACTGCCCGCCGCAGGATTGCGCCGACGCGGGCTGAATTGCCGCGGCTGACGGTTTCGGTCACCACACGGGTCACGCCGAGTTGGATTCCCGAGGTGGCAAGCGTCAGAGCAAAACCATAGACCCCCGAAATCAGGGAAAACAGCCCCATCGCTTCGGGTCCTGCGCGGCGCGAGACCGCCACGCCGAAGGTTACGCCTGCCGTGCGCATCAGAAATGCGGCGGCGGTCAGGAGGAGCGCGTCACGAACGATTTGTTTTGCCTGCTTCATATCGGTACCTCCTTGGGGGGAAGACCTTGTTTTTGAAGACCTCGGGCTTTCCCCGAACCCACAAGGCGCTTCTTGAAGAGAAGCAACGCTTCGCTATGGGCAATTGCACTGCAATTGCCCGCCTTGACCGCAGGAACTTTGAATAAGGGGAATTTGCATAGCCGTTTGGAAAGTGCGTGTTCCCGGCTTTACGGTTTGATTGGGCGTCTCTCTTCAATTTATGAAGCGGGGCGAGAAAATATCCCGAAAACAGATTGGCAGGATGACTATGCGCGCGGTAGGACTGCTGTCAAAAATATGGTAAAAAGTAACGGAAAATAAGTTTTTGTTAAATAATACTTGACAAACGAGGCGGAATGTTTTAGCATATATACCGCGATTCTATGTAAAACCAAAAGGAGAACAGACATGATTCACCACATCTGCGAGCTGTGCGGCTACGAATATGATCCGACCGAAGGCGATCCCGAAAACGGAATCGAAGCAGGCACCGAGTTCGAGGACCTGCCGGACAGTTGGACCTGCCCGCTCTGCGGCGCAACGAAAGAGGATTTCACCGAGGAAGGGACCGACGGGGAAGAGGACGGAGAATAAATGCGAAAAGGGCGAGTGACGCCCTTTTTTGTTTGTTTCCGATTGACAAAACGGCAGAAAAACGGTATAATAATAGATAGGACAGACAAAAGGGGTAAAGCAGATGAAAAGAATGTTAGTCATTGACGGAAACAGCATCCTCAACCGCGCGTTTTACGGGGTCCGCCCGCTTACGACCAAGGACGGCTTCCCGACCAACGCGCTTTACGGGTTGGTCAACATGGTTCGGAAGCAGACCGATGCGACAGGCGCGGACGGGCTTGCCGTGGCGTTCGATCTCAAAGCGCCGACCTTCCGTCATCGGATGTACGATGCCTACAAGGCGGGCAGGCGCCCCATGCCGGAGGAGCTGGCACAGCAATTACCGGTTGCAAAGGAACTGCTTGCGGCAATGGGCTTTCATGTACTGGAACTTGAGGGCTACGAGGCGGACGATATTTTGGGGACAATCAGCGCGATGTGCGACGAAGCGGGGATTCCCTGCCGCCTGATGACCGGAGATCGCGATTCGCTTCAGCTGATCAGCGACAACACGCACATTCTGCTTGCCACCAATACCGATACGGTTGACACCGACCGCGCCGCATTCCGCGAGAAATACGGCGTAGACCCCGGGCAGTTCGTGGATGTCAAGGCGCTGATGGGGGACAGCTCGGACAACATCCCGGGGGTACCCGGAATCGGAGAAAAAACGGCGCTCAAGCTGATTGCGACCTACGGAAGTCTTGACGGCGTGTATGAGGCACTGCCGACCGCCAAGGAAACGCCGTCGGTTCTGCGGAAGCTGACCGAGGGACGGGAGAGCGCGTATCTCTCGCAAACGCTCGCGCGCATCTGCCGCACCGTGCCGCTCGGAGTGCCGCTTGACGGATTGGAAGCGGCGGGGGAGGACCGCGCCAAGTTGCGGGAACTGTTCCTGCGGTTGGAATTCTCGGGCTTTATCAAGCGGTTCGGTCTGGATGTGCCCGATGGACAGCCTCAGACGGGAGCCGCCCCCGCACCGATTACGGTGACCGAAGCGGACGCAAAAACCGTTGCGGCGGCGCTGAAAACCGTTCCAACCGTTGCGCTCGATTGCACTGCGGAAGGAATTTACCTGACCGGAAACACGGAGACCGTCTTTCGCCTGACCGAGCCGTTCGGGGCGCTTGTCCCCGCACTGGCGGGAAAGACGCTGGTCTGCCACGATTCCAAAACGCTTTATAAGGATTCGCGCCTTGAAGGCTTGCGGGACTTGACCGTCCGCGATCTGATGCTGGCAGGGTACCTTACCAACTCCTCCAAGGGGGATTACGACCTGCCGATGTTGGCGCAGGACTATCTCGGCATGCTCCTGCCGCAGGAATGCCCGCGTGTGACGGTCTTTCTCCCGCTGTGGGAGAAGCTTTCGGAAAACCTTGAAAAAAGCGGGCAGACCGATCTGCTCACCGACATCGAAGGTCCGCTCGCGCCGGTTCTGGCGGATATGGAGACGGTCGGCTTCCGCATTGACCGCGCGGGCATTGCCGCCTACGGCGAACAGTTAGGCGAACTTGCCGCCGGACTGGAGAAGCAGATCTATATGCTTGCGGGCGTGGCGGAGTTCAACATCAACTCGCCCAAGCAGTTGGGGGATATTCTCTTTGAAGTGCTGAAACTGCCGCACGGGAAAAAGACGAAAACGGGGTATTCCACAAATGCGGACATTCTGGAAAAGCTGCGCCCGTACCACCCGATTGTGGACGCGGTGCTGGATTACCGCCAGCTGACCAAGCTCAAGAGTACCTATGCGGACGGACTATTGAAGGTCGCGGACGAAAACGGGCGGGTCCATACCACCTTCAGGCAGACGGGCACCGCACCCGGGCGGCTTTCCTCCACCGAGCCGAACCTGCAAAACATCCCCGTTCGCACCGAATTGGGGCGGGAATTGCGGCGGTATTTCCTGCCGGAGAACCGCGACTATGTGATTGTGGACGCGGACTATTCCCAGATTGAGTTGCGGCTTCTGGCGGCAATTTCGGGGGACGAGAACCTTTGCGAGGCGTTTCGTGAGGGAGCGGATATTCACACCTCCACAGCGGCGGCGGTATTCGGCGTACCGCGCGAAGAAGTGACCCCCGAAATGCGGAAGAAGGCGAAGGCGGTCAACTTCGGCATCATGTACGGCATCGGCGCATTCTCGCTTGCGGATGACATCGGCGTGTCCCGTCAGCAGGCGCAGGAATTCATCGACCGCTACCTCGGACAGTTCCCGAAGATTGACGAGTATCTGAAACGGACGATTGCCGAAGCCTACGAAAACGGCTATGTGACCACGCTGTTCGGCAGACGGCGGTATATCGCGGAGCTTGCGGGAAAGAACAAGATGCAGCAGAAATTCGGCGAGCGCGTTGCAATGAACAGCCCGATTCAGGGAACGGCGGCGGACCTGATTAAGATCGCGATGGTGCGGGTCCACAACCGCCTGAAGCGCGAGGGGTTGCAGGCGCGCTTGATTTTGCAGGTTCACGACGAACTGCTGATTGAAGCAAAGCGCGACTGTGCGGAAAAGGCGATGGAAATTCTGCGTGAGGAAATGGAAAACGCAGCTCAACTTGCAGTGCCGCTGACCGTTGAAATTCACGCGGGCGATACTTGGTTTGAGGCAAAATAAAAGCGGCGGAAATGGCTGTCAAAACGATGGGAGGGATCCCTTCGTATCCAGCGATTTCCGCCTTTTTATCGGTTTTTCGGATGCACGGGGCTTTGCCCCGTGGCTTTTTTATTTCTTAAACGCTTCCTCGATCGCAACGGCAACCGCAACGGTCATAC
>CAKSUH010000129.1 GCA_934500855.1 uncultured Eubacteriales bacterium | reverse complement strand
GTGCTGGACCGCGCCGCCGAAACGGGAATCATTACCGACGCGATTGCGGACGGCTCGGTCCCGCTCCGCGTCACGCACAACGATACCAAGCTGAACAATGTCATGCTGGATAGCAAAACGGGAAAGGGCATCTGCGTAGTCGACCTTGACACGGTAATGCCCGGCTCCATGCTTTACGATTACGGCGACTCCCTGCGTTTCGGCGCCTCGACCGCGGCGGAGGACGAGCAGAACCTTGATCGGGTTTCGTTCGACCTCGATTACTTCCGCGCCTACACCAAAGCCTACCTGGAAGAACTCGGCGACAGTGTAACCCCGCGCGAACGCGAGCTTCTTCCGTTCGCCGCCAAGCTGATGACGCTGGAATGCGGAATGCGCTTCCTGACCGACCACATCGACGGCGACCGCTACTTCCGCATCCATCGCGAAAATCACAACCTCGACCGCTGTCGGACCCAATTCAGGCTGGTCGCGGATATGGAGCGCAAAATGGACGAGATGACCCGAATCGTGGCAAATATATAAGAATTCGCCGGGCATAAATCCGCGCCCGCAAAAACGCTCAAAAGAATCAAAACTTCCCCCGCAGACTCCCGCTCCGAGCCAAGCGAACCGAAATTCGCCGCTCAGGAGTGAAAGTCTGCGGGGGAAGTTTTCGGAGATTACTCCGCATTTACAGCATCGGAATTGTGCGGCATTGCCTCAGAAACTTGATTTCCGGATTACACCGCGGGGGCACTTGGAAGCGCAGACCCCGCACCCCGTGCAGAGAGAGGGGTCGATTACGGCGAGATTGTCCGTGACATGAACCGCCCCCGCAGGACAGTTCTTCTCGCAGATTCTGCATCCGATGCAACCCGCGTCGCAAACTTTGCGGACAACCGCGCCCGTTTCCGAAGAGTGACAGTCCACAACATACTTCGCGTCGGCAGGAACCAAAACGATCAGATGCTTCGGGCAAACCGACACGCACGCGCCGCATCCCGCGCAACGCGCCGGATCCACACGCGCAATCCCGTCCGAAACCGAAATCGCATTATACCGACAAACGCTCACACAGGTTCCCAGCCCCATACAGCCGAACGCGCACAGCTTGTCACTGCCGTACATCCGGTCGGCGGCAATGCAGTCCTGAACCCCCTCGTAGCGGCTCTTTTCCTTCGCTTTGCCGCACTCGCCCGAGCACAGCACCCGCGCCCGGACCGGTGCCTGCGCCGTGACCGCAACGCCCATGATCGCGCCGATCTTCTCCGCGCAAACTGCGCCGCCCGCACGGCAGGCGTTCGCGGGCGCCTCTCCCTTTACGATTGCTTCCGCAAGCGCCGCACAGCCCGAATAGCCGCAACCGCCGCAGTTCGCACCCGGCAAAGCTTCGGTGATTTTTTCCACCCGCTCATCGGTCCTGACCGCAAAGATCCGGGACGCAACCGCAAGCAGAACCCCCAACAGGACGCCCAGCCCCGCAAAGATCGCGGCGGGAATCAGAATATTTGAAATTTCCATCCCAATCCCTCCTTACAGCTTGATGCCCGAGAAGCAGGAGAACGCCATTGCCAACAGCCCCGCCGCAATCAGCGTCAGCGGAAATCCCTTGAAGGCGCGGGGCGGGTCGGCGTGCTCCATCCGCGCGCGGACGCCCGCAAACACCGTAATGGCAAGCGTAAACCCGAGCGCCGCAGAGAAGCCGAACACCACCGCCTGCAGGAAATTGTACTCATTCTGCACAATCAGAAGCGCCGAGGACAGCACCGCGCAGTTGGTGGTAATCAGCGGCAGGTAGATACCGAGCGCCCCATACAGCGCGGGGATAAACCGCCGCAGGAACATCTCGATGAACTGCACGAGCGCCGCAATGACCAGAATGAACGCAACGGTTTTGAGGTACTCCAGTCCGAACGGTACCAGCAGGAAGTGATACACCGCCCATGTCGCGGCACCCGAAACCGTCATGACAAAGGTAACCGCCATGCCCATGCCGAGCGCGGTGTCGGGCTTTTCCGAAACACCGAGGAACGGGCAACAGCCGTAGAAACGCGAGAAAATGAAGTTCTCCACCAGAACGGCGGTAAACATCATCAGAAGCACATCGGTAAAACTCATGCCTGCTCCTCCTTTCCGTCCTCCGCCGCGCGGCGTTTCTTTTCTTCCACGGTATCCTTGATCTTCTGCACCGCCGCAATCGTAAACCCGAGCGTCAGGAACGCGCCCGCAGGCAGAATGAAGATGACCATATCGGGATACGCCGCGGGCAGAATCCGATGCCCCAGAAGCGAGCCCGAGCCGAGCAGCTCGCGCACCGTTCCGAGGATGCAGAGGGCAAAGGTGAAGCCCAGCCCCATCGAAAGACCGTCCATCGCCGAGGGCAGAGGCGGATTCTTCGAGGCGAACGCCTCCGCGCGTGCCAGAATGATGCAGTTGACCACAATCAGCGGGATGAACAGCCCGAGCGACCGATAGAGCGAGACCATGTAGGTCCGCATCAGCAGTTCCACCGCCGTGACAAAGCCCGAAACGATGACGATGTAGGCGGCAATGCGCACCTGCTTGGGGATGAACTTCCGCAGGAGCGAGATGAATACATTGGAGCAGATCAGCACCGCCGTTGCCGCCATGCCCATGCCGAACGCGTTCTTCAGCGATGTGGTGGTCGCAAGCGTCGGACACATTCCGAGAAGCTGAACCAATGTCGGGTTCTGATCGAGAATCCCCGACTTCAGCTGTTTCAGATAGTTGTTTTTCATTCGGCGTCACTCCTTTCCAAAGCGGAATCCAGCGTTGCCTGCGCCGCCTTTACACCCGCAAGCACGGCTTTTGACGAGATGGTCGCGCCCGAGATTGCGTCAATATCCTCTCCGAGCGCAAGATCCCCCGTTTTGCCGCCGTACTGCGAGAGGTAACCCGCATCGTTGACCTTTGCGCCCAGACCCGGCGTCTCGGAATGCGAAAGAATCTGCACGCCGACAATCGCGCGGTCGGGGCTAAAGCCTACCATCAGCGTCATGTCGCCGCCGAAGCCCGCCGTCACGCTCTCCACGCAGTAGCCGAGCGGTTCGTCCCCTTGTTTCAGCGCATACACGCCGTTTCCGAGTTCGGTATAGCTAAGGGTTTCCGCGCCGAAGATGGACGCCATCGCGTTCGCCTTCTCCTGCTCCTGCAATTCGGCGTAGCGCTTTTTGGTCACCTCGTTGACCAACGACACCACCGCCGCCACCACAAGACAGATGACCAACAGCCGCGCGCCGATGTTCAGCACCGACAGCACGGTCTTTTTTTCGATTTTGGTTTTTGTTTCAGCCGTTCCCATGCTTCCGCTCCCCCTTTCCTCTCGCCTTACCGTACACGCGCGGCTTTGTCAGCAGTTCGATGTACCAGACCAGCGCGTTCATGATGAGGATTGCAAAGGACACGCCCTCGGGGTAGCCGCTGAAGAAGCGCAGGAACACCACCAGAGCGCCGCATCCCGCACCGTAAATCACGCGCCCCCACGGGGTCACGGGAGAGGTCACATAGTCGGTTGCCATAAAGAATGCGCCGAGCATCAGACCGCCCGAGAAGAGCGACGACGCCATGAAGCTGACCGCGCTCATGTCGCCCTTATGGAAAATCAGGGTCAGGAGCGCAACGGTTCCGAGCATTGACGCGGGAATCTGCCATGCGATGACCCGCCGCACCAGCAGGTACGCGCCGCCGATCAGCAGGCAGAGCGCCGAAACCTCGCCGATGCACCCGCCGCATTTTCCGAGGAAAAGGTCGAGTACCGAGCCGTCAAAAGCACCGGTTTTCAGCGAGGCGAGCGGCGTTGCCGAGGCAACCGCGTCGCTTCCGTCCATCCACGCGAACGCGGGGACGAATTTCGTCATCTTCGCGGTCCACGCCAGCATGAGGAATACTCTTGCCGCCAGCGCGGGGTTCATGATGTTCTTGCCGATGCCTCCGAAAATCTGTTTGACCACCACAATTGCGAACACCGAGCCGACCACAGGCACATAGAACGGCACGGTTGACGGCAGATTCATGCCGAGGAGCAGACCCGTCACAGCCGCCGAGCAGTCCCCGATCGTATTCGGGCGGCGCAGGATTTTCTCTGTCAGGTATTCCGCAAGGATTGCCGAAGCGGTTGCAAGCAGCAGGATTACCGCCGCGCGCCAACCGAACGCAACGATGCCGAACACCGCCGCGGGAGCGAGCGCAATCAGCACATCCGCCATCAGGTTCCGCGTGGTCACACCTCTGCGCATATGCGGGGAGGGTGCCAGCGTCAATAGGTCCGGCATCTCCGAAAGGACCCGTTTTTCGTCATTCATTTCGTTCCACCTCCCCCGCGTTTCGCGGCGTTCTTTGCGCGGATTGCGCCCTTTGCCACGCGGATGTGCTGGACAATCTCCACGCCCGCAGGGCAGTTATAGGTACAGGTCCCGCATTCCACACAGCTCATTACATCCAGCTTTTCGGCTTTTTCGTACTCTCTTGCCGCCGCGTAAGCCGCAAGGTAGTTCGGCATCAGATGAATCGGGCAATGCGAAACGCATCTGCCGCAGTGAATGCAGGGCGAATGGACGGTTGTGGGCTTGTCGGCTTCCTCCGAGAAGAGAAGCAAACCCGACATACTCTTGGAAACCGGTGTTTCGGGATCCCAGAGCGCAAAGCCCATCATGGGACCGCCCGAAATCATTTTCTTCGGCGTTTTGGTCAGTCCGCCGCAGAAGGTGATCAGGTCCTGCGCCGACGCGCCGAGCGGAGCGCGGACATTCTTCGGATTCCGCACGCAATCGCCCGTCACCGTCACGATGCGGCTTGTCAGCGGCAGTCCCCGCCAGTACGCGCGCGAAATTGCCGCGGCGGTTTCGGCGTTGAGAATCATGCACCCGACATCGGCGGGCAGTTTGCCTGCGGGAATCTCCCGCCCGAGCAGTGCCGCCACCAACTGGCGCTCGTCGCCCTGCGGGTACTTGGTGCGCAGAACACAGACCCGCAGATTTGTCCCTCTTTCCAGTCCCTCGCGCCGCTTCAGGCGGTCCTCCAGAAGGCGGATGGCGTCGGGTTTGTTATCCTCGACCGCAAGAATGCCTTCGGTCACGCCCAGCGCGCGCATGACGATCTCCATACCGGAAATGACGATCTCCCCGCGCTCCAGAAGCAGGCGGTGGTTCGCCGTGAGATACGGCTCGCAC
>CAKSUH010000128.1 GCA_934500855.1 uncultured Eubacteriales bacterium | reverse complement strand
TTTCGCGCCCGCGACGAACGGTCTGTCGGATGCAGTCGATAATGGGAGCCTTCAGTTCCGCAAAGCTGCCGTTTGCTTTGACCGCTTTTGCCTCATTCAGGTTTTCCCACATGATGATTTTCACAAATTCCGGGTTGCGGATCAGAAAATCGAAATAGTAGTCGGTGATCGCGTCGATCAGTTCCCCCGGATCGGGGATCTGTTTGGAAATCAGCTCGGCTTCAATGGAGGACAACAGCTTGTATTCATGCGCAATCACATTTTCATACAGCTTTTCCTTTGAGCCGTAATACTGATAGATCATCCCTTTGTTGCATCCTGCGGCGTTTGCAATGCAGTCCACCCGCGCTCCGAAAAACCCGTTCTGCGCAAATTCCCGCACTGCCGCCGCCAAAATATTCCCCTTTGTTCTCTCCGCATTCCGTTCCATACTGCACCATTCCTTTGCTGTATTCATTCAAGCGATCGCATTGTTTTTGCAAATCCTATAATACCACAAAATTCCTCTTTTGTCAAGGCGCGCCGACGAATTCCGGCGGGGTTCGACGGGAATCGCGGAGGAAGCCGACCGGAATCAGTATTTCCCGTTCCGCGCCTCAAAGTGCGTCGGTTTGTTCAGGGTTCTGCCGTTGGAGTTCAGCCATTCGACCTGCAGGTCCATCAGCTCTCCCGCGCTGATCGCGGGGTAACCGAAGGTTTCGGTGCACTTCATGGTGTTCACCAGATATGCGTCGTTCTGGGGAACGCCCTCGAAAATCGGCTCAACGCCCAGCCCCTTACCCATGCGGCGGGCGGCATATTCAACCGACACCACCTCGGGTCCGGAAATGTTCATCTTGACCGCCGGCGAATCCGCATAAAGCAGAGCGCGGATGGCATATTCGTTTGCGCTTCCCTGCCAGATGTAGTTGATGCAGGAGTTCTCCACCTGAACGGGTTTCTTGTTGCGGATGTTTTCCGCAATGTCGCAAAGCACGCCGTAATCCAGACCGATTGCGAAGCAGAGGCGGTAGATAAAGACCTTGGTTCCGTAAGCGTTTGCCGCATACTCAAATGCGCGCTCACGAGCCAGACAGCTCATCGGATATTCGCCCATCGGGACAACCGCGTCCTCCTCGGAAGGTCCGCCGTTCCGAACGGGAGCAATGGAATAGATGTTTGCGGAGGAAAAGACCACGATGCGGGACTTCTTGAATTTTTCAGCCACAAACGCAGACAGCGTGGCGTTCATGCCCCAAGTCTCCCATTCATGACCCTCGGTTCCGAACTTTCTGCCCGCCATGTAAATGACATTCTCCACCTCGGGAAGTGCGTCCAGCTCCTCCCGCTTCTGCAGGTCGGCGCGGATGATCTCAACGCCTGCGGACTCCAGCTCCTTTGCCGCTTCCTCCGAAGAGAAACGGGAAACCGCGATCACGCGCTTCTTCACACCTGCTGCCTTCACGGCGTTTGCCGCGAGCACGCACAGCGAGGGGCCCATTTTTCCGCCCGCGCCGAGGATCATAATGTCCCCTTCCACCTTTTTGATATCTTCAATCAGCTTTGCCGACGGTGTGGTCAGCATTGCGTTCAACTGTTCCTGATTCAGCATTCGATTACCCTCTCTTATTGTGTTGTTTTGCAAACGACCTGCGGATTTCCGCAGCGCGCTCCGCTCCGTTTACAAGCAGATCGATTACCGTTGCGGTCATCAGCTTGGTCGGAAGCAGGATTGCCGCCCGATTATCCGTCACCCGGAAGTCGGCGGCGTGTGCACCGCCGTTGTATCCGCCGCAGGTTGGCTGAATGGCGGGAAGTGCCAGACTGACATCGCCCATATCGGTTGAGCCGACCATATCCACGCCGGAAATAATGCGTTCCTCCGGCAGGAATCCGCGTGCATTGTCGGCGAACAGCGCGCTGAGCGCATGGTCCTGACGCAAGGGTGCATAGGCGCCGATATCACGGATCTCCACCTCTGCGCCGATCGCGTAGGCAGCCCCGCGAATCGCACGGTCAACCTTTGCGGCGGCGTCCGTAATGGCTTCCGGGGTTGCGCCGCGCACATAAGTCTCCATTGTCACATCCGCAGGCACGACATTCACCAGATCGCCGCCTTTTGTGATAATGGGATGCACTCTGATCTTATCGCTGTCGCGGAAAGTCTCCCGCATGGCATTGATGCACATCATTGCCGCCATCGCGGCATTCAGCGCGTTGATTCCGTCCCACGGAGCGCCGCCCGCGTGCGCCGCCTTGCCGCGGAAATGCACGGTCTTGGCAACGAAGCCGAGACTGTTGCATTCCACAAAGCAGGTCGGCTCGGGACAGTTCGGCTGTGCGTGCACCATCATGGCGCAGGACATTCCGTCAAAGAAGCCCTCGCTCAACAGTTCCAGCTTTCCGCTCAGCGCGCGGATCTTTCCTTCGGCACGAAGCCCCTCGCGGTAGTCCGCGTCCACAAATTCCTCCGCCGGAACCGCAAGGAAGGTCACATTTCCCCCAAGGGATTCCGCAACCCCGCTGTTCTTCAGCGCTTCGGCAACGCCCAGCAGTTCGGCGATCTGAATGTTGTGTCCGCAGGTATGTGCGGCGCCCGTTGCGGGATCGGCATACGGGCAATCGGGGGTCAGGACCGCGTCCAGTTCCCCGATTACGCAGACCCGTTCCTCCCCTTCCTTCGGAGGGAACAGCTCGGCAGCCACACCCGTCAGTGCCACGCGGCGGACATTGTACAGTCCGATCTCCCGCATCCGCTCCTCGACAAACGCCGAGGTCTTTCTTTCCCGGAAGCCCAACTCCGGAGTTTTCCGAACGGTATCGGCAAAGCCGTAAAGTCGCTCCTCGATCCCGTCCAGATAGGCATATGCGCGGTTCTTTTCCGCTTCACAGCCCTGTTTCATCTTTTTATCCCCGTTATACCCGTTCAATCAAGAGCCTGGATTTTCTTTTTCAGCGTATTCATCCGCGCCTTGATCGCGTCCGTCTGCGCCGAGAGATCGGTCAGGCTGTCGGAAGATCCGATCGGCGTCGGGAACGGAGAAGGAACCTGCGTCGAGAATTCCGTTCCGAAGGTGCAGGTAATGGAGTTCAGGATGATGTTCAGCATCTCAACCGACTCGGATTCGCGGCTGTTGATATATCTCACCATTGCGAAGTACTCGTCGATTACAAGCGCGTGCGTCTGGTAGCCCAGCTCCTCAAGCGCCGCGGAAACCGCCTCGTGCTTCTTGGAACCCTTCATAACCGAAATCTGGGAGTGAACCGCTTCGGAGTGCGTGTAATACTCGCCCTGCTCCTCATCGTACATGGGAAGCGGGAAAATGCCGTAATCGCGCTTCTGCGACCGCAGATCTCCGCCGTAGTGCAGCAGTTCCGTGATGAATACGGTGTTACCCGAGGTAAACATCGCCTTCGCACCGTCGCGGGCGCCGTCCAGGTTTCCGTTCACATACAAGCCTTCGTTGTCGGTTACAAACCGATAAAACTCGGAATAAATGTTGACATTTCTTTCGCTTTCAAAGCTGAGCGCGATCTTTCCGTCCGAGCCCTTCGAGATTACCGTCACGCCGAACGCCGTCGGGAAGCCGTCGCGTCCGCAGGAGAAGGTGGGAGAAACCATACCGACGAAGTCGCCGTCCGATTTTTTCTCGTCACCGTCCTTGTCTACATGACCGAACTCCCGAACAAAGCTCTGCAGTTTTTCAAAAGTCCACTCTTTTCTGCGGACAATGTCGTAAAGATCCTCGTTGGTTTTGGATTTGAAGTTTTCGGTATCGCAGAACATGACGAAGGAGCTGTCCAGCATGGTCAGCGTCAGCTCGCCCTCGAGCATATAGAGCTTTCCCGCATATTCGCATTCGTTGATGAAGTTGGTGTTCCAGTAAGGAGACTCCAACTCAAGATACTTCAGTTCGTTGCTGTTGTAAAGGTTGAGGAAGTAGCCCTCCAGCATCAGTTCAACCAAGGAATAGTTCGGCCCGAACAGGATATCCAGCGAGCCGTCGCCGCCAAGCTGAACATCGCGGCGGACTTCTTCCATGAATTGGTCCTTCTGAGCATATGTACCCGGCAGCTTTTTGAAGTTGAAGCTGAGGTTCAGCTTATCCTGCGTGTAGGTGTTCCGGTTTTCCAGCGCGACGCTCAGTTTGTCAACAGTCGTCCGCGTGGGATCCAGTTCGAATGCGATGTCATCGCGGTCACGGACGCCGACATTCAGTACGACATTGTCAAAGTCGAGATTGTCCGGAACCGGGCTGCCCTCGCCTCCCGCGCTTCCGGTGTTCGGGGCTTTGGTTGATGTGTCGGTGCCGTTTCCGCCCTTTGAGCAGGCAGCCATCGGCAGACAGCAAAGAATTGCCAGAATTGCAATCAGTATTCTTTTCATTTTCTTGTTTTCCTTTCTTCAGAATCGACGCGGCTCAAACCTCAGGGTTCCGCCGCCCGCTTGAATCCGCAGTACGCCGCTCTCGGACGGTACATACTGTTTCAGAACCGACTTCTCTGCGGAAAAGACTTCCCAGATTCCTCCTGCCAGACCGGTTACGACCCATTCGGTCGTCCCCTCGGCGGCACAAAGGGAGAACGCGCGCCGAACGGTTGTTTCCCGCGTGGGGAACCATGCCGCCAGACCAAGCAGAGACGCTCCCGTGAATCCGTCGGATTCCAGAAGCACCGCCTTTGCGTTCGGGTCGGTTTCCGGTTTCGGGTTGTCTGCGTCGCAGACCAACATCACATTCAGGAACCGATCCTCCTTCGCGGGAACAGCGGGGCGAACCTCCACTCTTCCCCATCCCGTTTCCACGCAGGGCTTGAGTTTTCCGGTGTAGTCATAGGGGTAGTTCTTACCCTCAATCAGAAATTCTCTGCCCTCTCCGCCCAGTGCTTCAATCTCCGCGTTCTTCGGCAGCAGCATCTGTGCGATCAGCTTTCCGCCGTATTGCGTCGGCTCGGCCACCAGACTGTCCGGGCAGGTCGTTCTGGTCACGATCACGCGGTTGCCTTCAATCCGCGGCTCCTCCTGGCAGTGCAGGAGCGATGCCTTCCGATAACTCGGATCGGCGGCTACGACCTCATCGTAAACCATCATCAGCGCAGGGATCTCTCTGTCGGCTCTCGGAAGGAACAGCATTCTGCGGAATACCCGCTCCGTTTTCTTTCCGTATGCCGCCGTCAGATCGCCCGCAAGATAGGTGC
>CAKSUH010000127.1 GCA_934500855.1 uncultured Eubacteriales bacterium | reverse complement strand
CCGGTAGCGGGAGCAAGGCGTAAGCCGACAAAATCCCGCTCGATGGGATTTTGTGCGGGAGCAGCCGGAATGCGTAGCGCGTAAACGGCTACAAAAAATCAGCACAACAAAAAGTAAGGGGTAAAAATCCCCTTGGTTAAAGTTCTTGAAAGTCTTGAAAACTTCTTTCAAGAAGTTTTCAAGCAGGGTTTGGGACAGAGTCCCAAGGTCTTAAGAAAGGAGGGACACCGAATGGGACGACAGGTCGGAATCGATTTGGGGACATCGAATACAACGGTGTTTCTCCGCGACCGCATCGTCATGCGCGCACCGACGGTGGTCAGCATCGACCGCGCAACGCACGAGGTCATCGTGTCGGGGTCGGGCGCGAAAAAAATGCTCGGAAAAACGCCGCGCGAGATACGGGCACTGCGACCGCTCAAGGACGGCGTGATTACCGACCTTGAGGTTACATCGATCCTGTTGCGCGACTTTTTGCGCAAACTGGATCTGATTTCGGTGTTCAACCGACCGCAGGTGCTCGTCTCGATTCCCTACGGCGTAACCGAAGTTGAGCGCCGCGCGGTCAAGGACGCAACCTATGAGGCGGGCGCCAAGGATGTAAAGCTGATCGACCAGCCCATCGCGGCGGCGGTCGGAGCGGGCATTCCCGTTTCCAAAGCGAGAGGCGCCATGCTGGTGGATCTCGGCGGCGGAGTTTCGGAAGCGTCGGTTATCAGTCTGGGCGGCATTGTGCAGGCGGGTACACTTCGCATTGCGGGCGACGAACTGGACATTGCGATTGTGGATTACCTCAAGCGGACGCGTGAGATCCTGATCGGCGAAATCACGGCGGAACTGCTCAAAAAACGGATCGGTTCCGCGCTTCCGACGATTGACCGGGGAAGCATGACGGTCTGCGGACGCGACCTGCGGACGGGACTGGCGGCAACCGCCGAAATCACCTCCTCGGAGGTCCGGGAAGCGATTCGCGGCCCCTTGACCGAGATCGTGCGGATGGTCAAGCAGACGCTGGAGGAAACGCCCCCCGAACTGTCCGCCGATATTTTCGATCACGGCATTGTGATGACGGGCGGGACCGCACTCCTGCCGGGACTTGATCAGCTTCTGCGTGCGGGGACCGGCGTGCGGGTTGCGGTCGCAAAGCAGCCCGGAAGCTGTACCTGCCTCGGGATGGGGGTCATGCTCAAAAGCGCCAACGGCGATTTTTCCAAGTTCGTCAAATAGAGAGGAAAGAAGCGTCAAAGGGGATTCCCGAGGCGGGTGCAATGCGCGGTCGACAGCAACAACGCAAGACACCCCGGATTCTTCCGCCCGCCGCAATCTTCACGGCGCCCCAAGGTCTTTTCCTTGCTCACCCCCAATCCACCCTTGAAAAGGAGATATGCCATGACACCGATGATGGAACAGTACTTCGAGATCAAGAACCAGTATAAGGACTATTTGCTGTTCTACAGGCTCGGGGATTTCTATGAAATGTTTTTTGACGATGCCGTGCTGGCATCAAGAGAATTGGACCTTACCCTGACGGGGAGGGACTGCGGCGAGGAGGAGCGCGCCCCCATGTGCGGGGTCCCGTTCCATGCCGTTGACGATTACATCGGAAAGCTCATCGAAAAAGGGTATAAAGTCGCGATCTGCGAGCAGATGGAGGATCCGTCGCTTGCAAAGGGGTTGGTCAGACGCGATGTGATCCGCGTCATTACACCCGGTACGCTCATTGAGTCCAACCTGCTTCCCGATCGAAAGAACAACTTCCTCTGCTGTCTGTGCATGGGCGAGTTTGCAAGCGGGGTCTGCTTTGCGGACATCTCCACCGCGCAGGTCTATGCAACCGAGCTGACGGGGGACGGCATGGCGGCAAGAATCAAAAACGAACTTGCGGCGTACAACCCGCGCGAGATTCTCTGCAACCTCAGCAAGGTTCATATGGGCGAGGTCGGCGCGTGGCTTGCGGCAAGACCCGAGATTATGCTTTCGGACGCACAGGCGGCGCGGTTTGACCGCGAAACAGCGGAAGCGGCGGCAAGGGAACAGTTCGGGGACAGCCTTAAGCCGACCTTTTTTGACGATGACGAGATGGTCCGCGCCGTGGGCGCCATGATCGGTTACATCCGCGAAAACGAGCGCCGCGACATCTCCTATATCAAGAATCTGACGGTCTATACCGACGGGCAGTACCTTGAAATGGACGCAAACACCCGCCGCAATCTGGAACTGACCGAGTCCATGCGCACCAAGAAAAAGACGGGGTCCCTGCTGTGGGTGCTGGACAAGACCAGCACAGCCCCGGGCGCGCGGATGTTGCGAAACTGGGTGGAGCGACCGCTCCTTTCCACGGGCGATATCCGCGAGCGGCAGGACGCGGTGGAAGAACTGACGGGCGGCTACATGATGCGCGAGGACCTCGGCGAGGAGCTGAACCGCGTGCAGGATCTGGAGCGGCTCATTACCAAGATTGTGTACGGAACCGCAAATCCGCGCGATCTGCGGTCGGTCTGCACAACGGCGCAGGCGCTGCCTTCAATCAAAAAGATGCTGGAAGCGTGCAAAAGTCCCCGCCTTGCGGCGCTTGCGGCGGAGTTGGACCCGCTGGAGGATGTGGAGCGGGAGATCAACCGCGCAATCAAAGAGGACGCGCCCGTAATGCTCCGCGAGGGCAAAATCATCGCGGACGGATATAATCCCGAGGTCGACCACCTGCGGGCGATTATGTCGGACGGTACGGGCTGGCGCGACAGAATCGAAGCCGAGGAACGCGAAAAGACGGGAATCAAAACGCTGCGCGTGGGCTACAACCGCGTGTTCGGGTACTATATCGAGGTGACCAAATCGCTTGTCGGGCAGGTCCCGACCGACCGTTACATCCGCAAGCAGACGCTGGCGAATGCCGAGCGGTACATCACCGACGAGCTGAAGGACATGGAAGCGACGGTGCTCGGCGCTTCGGACAAAATCTGCGCGTTGGAATACGAGTTGTTCCAGCAGGTGCGCAATTTTGTTGCCGAGCGGAGCGCACGCATTCAGCGCACTGCGGCGATTCTGGCGGAGATTGACTGTTATCGGTCTTTGGCGGCGGTGGCGCAGAAAAACAAGTATGTGCGCCCCGAGATCGACCAAAGCGATGTGATCCGTATCAAGGACGGCAGGCACCCTGTGGTGGAGCAGTTTGTAAAGGACAGCTACTTTGTCCCGAACGATGCGGAACTGGACACGAATCACAACCGCCTGATGCTCATCACGGGACCGAACATGGCAGGTAAATCGACCTACATGCGGCAGGTGGCGCTGATCGTCCTGATGGCGCAAATGGGGTCCTTTGTCCCCGCAACGGAGGCGCGCGTCGGCGTGGTGGACAAGGTGTTTACGCGCGTGGGTGCGTCGGATGACCTTGCTTCGGGGCAGTCGACCTTCATGCTGGAGATGAACGAAGTCTCCTATATTCTCAAGAACGCAACACGCCGCAGTCTGATCGTTTATGACGAAGTGGGGCGCGGGACCTCGACCTTTGACGGCATGAGCATTGCCCGCGCGATTGCGGAATACACGAACAGTCGCAAAATCGGTGCGAAAACGCTGTTTGCAACGCACTATCACGAGCTGACCTCACTGGAGGACGAGTTTGACGGCATCGTCAATTACAATGTGGTGGCGAAGAAGCGCGGCGACAGCATTACCTTCCTGCGCAAGATTGTGCGCGGGTCGACCGACGACAGCTACGGCATTGAGGTGGCGAAGCTGGCGGGACTTCCGAACGAGGTGATCAAACGCGCGCGTGAAGTTCTCGCATCGGTGGAGGCGACCTCCCGCGCGGTTTCGGCGGCTTCCGCAAAGGATGCGCCCGCGAAGCCCGATGACGGTGCGCTGACGCTTGACGATTGCATCAATGATCAGATTATCACCGAGCTGAAGTCCGTCGATCTGAACACGCTTTCCCCCCTCGAATGTATGACCTTCCTCTTTGATTTGAAGAAGAGGTTATAAAGACCTTGGAGGCGCAGGGAGACCCCTTTCGGAGGGGTCTCCCTACCCTCCAAACCTCCATAACCCTCCCCGAACTTCCCTGCACGGCAACCGCCGGATTGGGGAGTGAAAACTTTTCTCGCTTTCGGACGGCGGTTGCCGTGCAGGGAAGTTTTTGGCGGATTGGGAGGTGCGAGGCGGCAAAAAGTGCGGCTATCGCGCACGATTGGTAGGTGTAAACCGTTTCGGATGCTGATTGTTATGTGAGTGCCGAGATCCCGCCTTCGGGGTTCGACTTAACGCCGCAGGCGTTTGCTCAGAGATGACATAGAGAGTAGCCGAACGGTAGGATTATGACCCGAAGTTGTTAAAATTACTTCAGGTATTTCACACACATCCTGTTTTTACGCACTGCCGAGATCCCGCCTGCTGGCGCCCCTCCGGGGTTCGACTCCGCGGCGGGTAGGGCTGTATTGCTCGCCCTTCCATCCGTCATGCCGCTCCGCTCAGGATGACATAGAGAGTTGATTGTTGCGGTGGTGGTACAATATTAGTCAGTTAAAGTAACATTGCAACGAATGGATTACATCCCACAAAACACCATACCCACCGTGTCATCCTGAGCGGAGCGGCAGAATCACAAAAGAAACAGATGATAAAATCAATCAGTGCCGCGGAGTCGAACCCCGGAGGGGCGCCAGCAGGCGGGATCTCGGCACTATGTAAAAAGCCATAATAGCAGTCAACAAGTAACATTCCCCCGAACCGGAACGACCCGCGTGTCGTTCCGCCCCAATCATCAACTAACCTGAACTCTTTCTATCCGGTAGCGGAGAGAGACGGCAGTCGTGCCAATCCCGCTTGACGGGATTGACCTCGTAGCAGCCGGAATGCGTAGAGCGTGAATGGCTACAGAAAAAATCAGCACAACCAAAACATAGAGGGTAAAATCCCCTTGGTTAAAGTTCTTGAAATCCTTAAAAACTTCTTTCAAGAAGTTTTTAAGTGGGGTTTGGGGCAACGCCCCAAGGTCTTGAGGCTCGTAGCAGCCGGAATGCGTAGAATATGAATGGCTACAGAAGAAATCAGCACCACCAAAACATAGGGGTAAAATCCCCCTTGATTAAAGTTCTTGAAGGTTCTTAGGAAACTTCTTTCAAGAAGTTTCCTAAGCAGGGTTCGGGGCAGCGCCCCGAAGTCTTACTTAAAAAAAGGAGAAAAAACATGGTAGTATCTTATTCACATGAATCGGTCCGACTCACGGGGCGGTGGAAGCAGTACGAGGAC
>CAKSUH010000126.1 GCA_934500855.1 uncultured Eubacteriales bacterium | reverse complement strand
TCCGAAAGTTCCTCCGTTCCGACTGCGGCAATCAGCCTGTTGCCTGCATTTTCAAGATCGCGCCGCCGCACCTGCTCATACACCACATTGATGAGCACCACCTCAAACAGCCAGAACAGCACGAGGATGACAAGCAGAAAGCAGAGAATGGCGCGGGACAGATACCCCCACAGGCTTGCACGGGGGCGTTTTTCGGATTCGGCGCCGCTCATGCGCCCTCGAACCGATACCCGACGCCGCGCAGAGTTACAATGTACCCGGCATAGCGCCCGAGACTCTTGCGCAGGAGTTTGATATGCGTGTCCAGCGTACGCGCGTCACCGTAGAAATCATACCCCCAGACCTCACACAGCAGCTTTTCCCGCGAGAGCGCAATGTTGCGGTTGGAGAGCAGGTAGAAGAACAGATCGTATTCCTTGGGCGACATTTCCACACGCTGACCGTCGATATAGACCAACCGCGCGGTCAGGTCCGCCTTCAGTCCGCCGTTGTCCAACTCCACCACCACATTGGGGGCTTTGTCGGTGGTCGGGTCCTTTTTGGCAACCCGCTTCATGATTGCATCCACGCGGAGCATCAGTTCCTTCGGGGAGAACGGCTTGACCACATAGTCGTCGATTCCGACCTCAAAGCCGTTGATGCGGTCATACTCCTCCCCTCTTGCCGACAGCATAATGATCGGGGTCTGCGTGATCTTGCGGATCTCGCGGCACGCCGAGAAGCCGTCCAGCTCGGGCATCATGATATCCATGATAATGATATCGTAGGTATTGGAGCGGCACAGAAGCACCGCCTGCATACCGTCCGCCGCTTCGGTGACCTCGTG
Source organism: uncultured Eubacteriales bacterium (assembly GCA_934500855.1). Taxonomy (GTDB): domain Bacteria; phylum Bacillota; class Clostridia; order Oscillospirales; family CAG-272; genus UMGS1865. Next base: position 4,442 of record CAKSUH010000126.1, on the reverse strand, counting down.
CCCCTCGAATTCGGCGTACTTGCGGATGATCCCGCGGATGCGGGCTTCGTCATCGACAACCAGAATGTGATACATACTTCCGTCCTGCCTTTACAAATATTTTTCAGTCTGTAAATTGAATGCCTGTTTTCGACGCGATGGTTTCCGGAACATATTGGGGAATTTCAAACGACACGGTCTGTACTTCGTCCGAAGAGCCTCTCAGGTAGGTTACCTTCAGGGTATCGCCCACTCTGAGGTTTGCCACCGCCGCTTCATATTGCGCCTTGGTTGTAACCGCCGTCCCGTTGACCGTCAGAATGCGGTCGCGGTTCTTCAGTTCGGTGCAGTTCTTGGAGGAAACAACATACAGCCCGATCTCCGTAAGTCCGTATCTCAATTTGTAAAGTCGGAGGTTGCTTTCGTTGACCTCCACAAAGCTGATTCCGATATCGGGAATGTTCTGCTTGTAGCCGTATTGAATCAGATCCTTTTCCACCTCGTATGCGGTGTCGATCGGAATGGCAAACGCCAACCCTTCCACGCCCGATTCCGCATACTTCGCGTTGACAATGCCGACCAGTTCTCCCTTGAGGTTGAACAGTCCGCCGCCCGAGTTGCCGCTGTTGATTGCCGCGTTGGTCTGAAGCAGGGTCATGGTCCCGTTTTCGGTTTGAATCTGCCGCGCCTTTGCGCTGATAATGCCGTCCGTCACGGTGCCGCCGAGCGTTCCGAGCGGATTTCCGATCGCAACGACATGCTCTCCGACCACCAGATTGTCGCTGATGCCGTGCGTTGCGGCGGTCAGCGGCTCGGACTCCTGCGGTTCGATCTTCAGGACCGCCAGATCGGTTGATTTGTCTGTTCCCACCGCGCAGGCTCTGTAAACCGTGTTGTATCCGTTGACGGTTACATTGATTTCCGTTGCGTTTTCAATGACATGGTTACAGGTCAGGATATAGCCTTTGTCCGAAATAATCACGCCGCTTCCCGCACTGACGCTCCGTCCGGACAACGCGTTGATTACCACCACCGCGTCCTGCACCATATGGGCAACCGACGAAATGGAATATGCGTCCTCTCCCGCCGATCCATAGGGGGAATACTCGGCTTCCGAACGGTTGAGCAGAGAGGACGGGTCCTTGTTCAGCACCGACCCGGGATCCGGCGCGGGAACGGTTGAACCGTTCGTCGCATTCCGCACGATGCTGTTGTAAGCCATCGTTGCGCCTCCGACCCCCGCTCCGAAGGACAGCACCACGCACAGAATCACCGTCAGAATCGAAACGGCGGAGCCGCTCCGCTTGGGGGGCTTTGCGGGTTGCCACCCCGTTCCGCCGTTCTGCGGTTCATAGCTGTATGTGTAGCCGTTCCCGTTTTGCCGTCCGTCCGAGCCGAATCCGCCCGGTCCCGCGTCAAAACTCATACGGTCCGATTTCCGATCCTCAAACATAGAAAGACTCCTTTTCTTCTGGAGAACCGACAGGTCCCCCGCAATATATCATAAAGTATAGCCTTTCAATGTGAAGATTGCATGATGTTGACAGAAAAAGCCGCTGAAAATCCCGAAAATGCTTGCTTTTCGGGGCGGAGTTTGATATAATGTAGGCAGTGGGGAAAAAGTATCGGGTTTGCAATGAAAAGACACAAGGGATACACACCTTTTGCCTTTTATAGGGACTATCCTTGCGTGGGTGCCGAGATCCCGCCTGCGGGCGCCCCTACGGGGTTCGACTGAACGCCGCAGGCGTTTGCTCAGAGATGACACAGAGAGTTGGTTGTTGCGTTGGTGGTAAAATATTAGTCAGTTAAAGTAACATTGTAACGAATTGGGTTACATCTCACAAAACGCCACACCCACTATGTCATCCTGAGCGGAGCGGCACAGATTTGTAAAGGCGAACAATAAAACCTTAAAATGCCGCGGAGTCGAACCCCGAAGGGGCGCCCGCAGGCGGGATCTCGGCACTCGTGCAAGGCCTTTATCATAAGTCAGCAAGTAGCACGCCTCATTCCGCCAACCAGAGGGAACTCCTACAGGCAAAACATACATCAGCGTGTTACGGAATCCCCAACCCCTTCAAAACATCTTTGTACAGGTACAGCGAACCAAGGCAGACGAGGGGAAGGTTTTGCTCTTTTGCATCCGCGAGGGCGGCTCGGAGCGCTTCCGCAACAGTCTCATACGCGGTCGCTTCAATCCCGTGCGCGCGGAAATGCTCCGCATATTCATCGGCAGGAAGCGCGCGGGGATTTTCGGGAGTCACGGTATATGCCTGTGCGGTGACCGCTTTCAGCCCCTCGATCATGCCGTCATAGTCCTTGTCCGCCATCACACCCGAAAGAATGAGAACCTTTTCCTCCGGGAAATAGGTTCGGATGCTCTGCACGGCGGCGGCAATGCCCTGCGGGTTATGCGCACCGTCGAAAAAGACCTGCGGGTCGGTTTCAAGGCGCTCAAAGCGGGCGTGCCAGACCACCGATTCCAGTCCGCGCCGGATTGCCGCTTCGGGGATGCGCATTCCCGCGCTTTCCGAAAGAATTTCCATTGCGGTCAGCACGGTTGCGGCGTTCTGCGGTTGGTATGCGCCGAGCAGGGAGAGGTGCAGGTCATGCAGGTCGCCGAAGTCGAAGACCGTTCCGTCGGTTGTCATGCGGGTGACGCGCAGGCGGGAACGGTCGACCACGCGGAAGGGTGCTCTGACCGCGCCCGCAATGGTTGCGAGGGTTCTGCCCGCGCTGTCGCTTCCCCCGCCGAAGAGTGCGGGGCAATGCGGTTTGATGATTCCCGCCTTCTCTGCGGCGATTGCCTGCAAGGTATTCCCGAGCAGGGCGGTATGGTCAAAGCCGATGCCCGTAATGACCGACAGGAGCGGTTGCTCGATGACATTGGTCGGGTCCAGCCTACCGCCCAGTCCGACTTCCAGTACCACGAGGTCGACCTTCTCGCGGCGGAAATATTCAAAAGCGATAGCGGTAATCAGCTCGAACTCGGTCGGCGGCGTATCCGAACGCTCTGCGACGGCACGCACCTGCGCGGTAATCTCGGCAAGCGCCTCCGGGGGAATATTCTCACCGTTCACGCGGATGCGCTCGGAAAAGTCCTTTACATAGGGAGAAGTGTAAAGACCGACGCGGTATCCCGCGGCGCGCAGAATCGCGTCCGCCATGGCGCAGAAGCTCCCCTTTCCGTTCGTGCCGCCGACATGGAGGCAACGGTAGGCGTTCTGGGGATTTCCGATCGCCGCAAGCAGGGCACGGGTATGGTCCAGTCCCGGGTGACTGCCGAGGGCGTGCATGGAATGGATATATTGCAGGGCTTCTTCATTGGTCATGAATCGTTCCTCTTTGACATCAGTTTTTGGACGCGGGGAAGCAGAAGGCGGACCGTGACGGTCGTAATCACGGCACGGACGCCGAGATTTGCAAGACGGGGCGGAAGCAGGACGGTCAGGGCTTTGACCGAATAGCCCATCAGATAGCCGTCCAGATACAGGGCGGCGGTATTGGTTGCCGTAAATACGATCTCGGCAATCAGGGTCACCGGAACCAGCAGATTGTAATAGCGCGAAGATCTGCGGGCAAGAAGTCCGAGTACGCCTGCGGTTGCCGCTATGCTCATAGCGGGAAGCAACCAGAGCGGCGCCGTCGGTCCGAGACCGAATTTGACCTGCTCCAGAAATGCGCCGACGGTTGCAACCAGCAACGCGTCAACGGGACCGAACAGGTATGCCGCCAGCAGGAGCGGAAGCGATGAGAACGAGATTTTGGCAAACGGGGTGCGGATGGAGACAAACGCCGCAAGCACAAGGTAGAGTGCGGCAAACAGCGCGTCCAGAATCAGACGGTAGGTGTCCCTGCGGATATAACGGGTTGTTTTCATGATAAAATCCTCCTTTTCCACTCATATAGCGGAAGGAGGGTCGTCCGTTTTTCGGCAACCTTGCGCTGTATGAAGCGGGATGCAAGATACAAACCGCAAGACCCTCGGGGAAAGCAATCGTTTTTTCTCCCCGATCGGTTTCCGTATCCGCGTCTGTTTCGTCCGCACGACAACTCCCCGTCCGTGCGACACTTCGGCTTTCGCCAACGCCTGTACCTTTACTCTTCAAATTTTTACTACCCTTTTATTATACCCGCCCGCCCATCAATTGTCAATCCGCTTTTTGCATATCATTTTCGTTCCCTTCTCCCCCCCTTTTGTGGATAATGTGCGGTGTGGCAAGACCTTGGGCTTTGCTCTAAGACCTTGGGGCTTTGCCCCAAACCCTACTTAAAAACTTCTTGAAAGAAGTTTTTAAGAATTTCAAGAACTTTAACACAATTGGATTTATGTTTCTATCTTTTCCATTGTACAGATTTTGAGGGTAGCCATTTCCCGTGTTGCTATTTCCGGCTGCTCCGCGTCCAATCCCGTCCAGCGGGATTGGCAAAGCGGCTTCCGCCGCTCGCTCCGCTACCGG
>CAKSUH010000125.1 GCA_934500855.1 uncultured Eubacteriales bacterium | reverse complement strand
GTCCGCCGCCTTTGCAATCGCGACCGTGTCCTCCTCGGTCGCGGGGTGGTCAAGACTCTGCCATGTCAGCGCGATTTTGTCACGGTAAGTCCGCGTGCGGCTGTCAATGTCGCAGGCGGTGAACAGACTCGTCATCGATTCCGTGAAGAAACTCCGCGCCACATTCGTGTGCGCGCCGCGCTCGTAGAGGTAGTGAACCGCCGCAAAGGTCTGCATTTCCGCGCCCTGCGTAAAGTTCTTCGTGTCCAGCATCAGACCCGTCAGCATCAGCGTCGCCTCTTCTTTCAGAAGCGCGTCGTGGTAAGGGCTTAGCTCCAGCATCTCGCTGACCAGCTCGCTCGCCGCCGCAACGCCGGGGCGAATGTAGGTCATCAGCGGCTTGAATTCGTACATCTGATCGGGACGGCGGTGATGGTCGATAATCACCACATTCTGCACGCACTTGAGCAACTTCGGGCATTCCGTGTTGAAAACATTGCTCACATCGCTCATGATCAGGAGCGTATCCGACCGCACCGCGTCAAGCGCCGTTTCCCCGCTGATGAACATCGAGCGGTACTCGGGCAGATGCGCAAGCAGATCGTAGCAGTTGCGGAAGTTCTGATGGTTGCGGTCCACCACCACGCGGATATGGGAAACATCCCCTTCGCGTGCGCAGATCGCCAGACGCGCAAGTCCCACGCAGGAACCGATCGAATCGTAGTCGGGCGCGCGGTGACCCATAATCAGCACATTCCCCGCCTCACGCATCAGCTGACAGAGATGCTGAGAATTCACGCGCGAGGTGATGGTGGTCGAGCCGTACATCGTGTTGACTCTGCCGCCGTAGGGCGTCACACTCTTGCCGTCGTTGACCGCCACCTGGTCGCCGCCCTTTTGCAGGGCAATGTCCAGAGCGTCGGACGCGGCGCGCTCCTTGTCCTCAAAACTGCCGTCGATCGCACCGACTCCCATTGAGATGGTCACGGGATAGCTGTTGTCGCCCAGCTTCACATTCCGCACGGTTTCGAGAATGCGGAACTTGTTCGCAATGCAATCGTCCAAAGCCGCGCGATTGAACACCGTCAGGTATTTCTCGCGCTCGTATTCACGGATCATGCCGCCCAGCCCCGCGACCCACTCCTTGAGGATCGTCTCGATTTCGCTGACCGCCGTCCGGTAGCTGACCCGCACATACTGCGCCAACTCCTGCAGACTGTCGATGACGATATACGCCACCACGGGTTCTTCGTCATACTTCTTTTTCTTCAACGCCATCATATCGGTTACATCGTCAAAGACCACGAAGTAGTAATCCTTGCCGCGCGAACGCATGATATAGCATCGCAGATCGTACTTTCTGCCCTCAATCTCGGTCGTCATCGGCTGCGTGTTGTCAATCGGCACGCCGTCCTCGTTGTAGGAAAGGTTTTTCACCTGTTCGCCCGCCTGCGCGTAGCCGATGATCTCACTCATCGGGACCGAGCAGAAATCCGAAAGCGGAACATTGCAGATCGGCGAGCGGAACTGCAGAATCGTCTGGAGCGCCCCCGACACGATCTTGACCATCCCGTCTCCGCCGATGATGGCATACGGAATGTCCACCACATAGCGGAACATATCGCTGATTTCGGTTGTCATCAGATCCGCCGCGTCATTCGCCTCGCTGATGCGCCAATAGCGCGCCAGATACGCGCCGAGAATCAGCCCGACGGTCAGCAGATACACGCCGAGCAACGCAAGCGCGTAAAACGGCAGATGCTCGGGCGGGACAATCGGATCTCCGCCCTCGCTCATGAAGGACAGCGCCGCCAGCAGCGCCAGCAGTACCGCACCGATCGCCGCACCCGCAATCAGCGGGGACCTCAGGTCGGTCCGGAAGGAGGAAGGTTTCTTTTTTATCATCTGTCAGTCTCCTTTATTCGGAAATCGCGGGGAATTCAGTCAAAGGGGTTGCCGTTACCGTCATTTTCCTCGCCGTTGTCACTGCCGTCACCGTCATTGCCGCCGAACGGTCCGCCCGCAGGCGGGGTCGGTCCCCCGCGGCGCAGCATCGCGCGCCGGATTGCGGAAAAAATGATTGCGTATGCGCCGTAAGCAGCCAGCACATAAAAAACAGACGAGGACGCACAGCAGAGCAGTGCGATTGCGGGAACAATCAGAGCCCCTCTTCCGCGCGGCGGAACCGACCGATAAAACCGCGTCAGCGTGCCCCACCCGACCGCACAAAGCCCAGGGGTCAGAATCAGGAGCAGGTTCTCCGCCGTTACCACGGGGACGGAAAAGGATGCGTCGAAAATCAGCGTCAGGATCAGACAAGCCACATAAATCACCGCCGCAGGCAGACTCAGCACCAGAAATTCGCTCTCGGGGGTGATGCGCGAACGGTTTCCCGTTGCGTCATATCCGTCCAGAAGCAGCCGCTGACCGAGGAACGCCGCAACCAGCGCCGCCGCGGCAACCGCGCCCGGCAGAACATTGAAGATTCGCGTCAGTTCGTTCTCCAGCACCGCGTCGCTCATCAGCCGCCGATAGTAATCCATCATTGTCTGCGCCGACTGCGTTCCCGACGCGCCCGCGTTTTCGGAAGCCCGCTCCAGCATCTCAAGCAGAGCGTCCCGCATTTCCTTTTGGTCGGCAAGCAGGTTCGCCTTCCATGTGTCCAGCAACGACTGCACGGTTTCAAGCGAGAATCCCGCGTCGGTCCGTGCCAGCGAAACGGCAAACAGGATCAGCGCCGCGCCGAGCAGACCGCCCGCGCCGAAACAGATCACCGAGCTGCGCCCCATTTTCCGCTTGGTCGCATAAGCCGTCAGCGCCGCCGCCGGAAGCAGGGAAAGTGCCGAGGCGATCAGGACCGGGTCCCGCGTGAACGGAACGGTCAGCGCCGCCGACAGAAGCGGGAGAAGACAGGCGAGAAAGGGCTTTTTCAGGGTCGTCATGAGAAACGCGCCCACAAAAGTTCCGACCGCCAACGCCGTGACAAGCGGTCCCGTAAACAGATAGGTTCCCGATGCCAGAAACACCGCAACCGAGGCAACCAGCGTCAGGGAGACTCCGAGACGCATTCTGCGAAGCAGGAACACGCAACCGATCGGCATTGCCGCCCAAAGCCCCACTCCGACCCACGGTTTGACTGCGGCAATCGGGACCGTTGCCGAGGCGAGTGCGAACAGCACTGCCGCAATTACCGTATCGCGCAACGCGGACGCTCCGTCTGTCGTTTTCAGCGGCTCCTGCGGGTTTTGATTCGTTTCGGGTGATGCGTTCATGCCGCTCCTCCTTTTCTTTCCGTATAAATATAGATATTCCTAATTAGTATACCATATTTTTGTCGCTTTGTAAACCCTTACGCGCTACTTTTCTTGATTTTTTCTGTTGTGTTACAATAGGTGTGTCACTACAACCGCGATTTTGGTTGCAGGACGGAAAAAATCAAAGGAGGTCATTGCAAAAATGGCACAAAAGGTTACGGAATCGGTTAAGGGAATGGATCAGGGCATGGAGACGGTCGCGGAGGTCGGCTTGGAGCGGGCTGGCGCGGAGGTCGGCAAGGGCTTGGATGGCAGTGCTTTCAAATCCCCTGTCAGTGGAGGGAAGTCCGGCTCGGCAGAGGTTGACGAAACGGTCGGCGATTCGGCGTTGGTCGGCGAGGTCGGCTCTGACGATGCAGAGGATGCCGATTCTTTGGATTTCGATGATATGGATTCCGGGGAGCTGACCGACATGGAGAACACCGGGGTTCTGGTGTATCGGGAAAAGTTCATATCTAAAGAGCGCCGCCAGAAGTACTGGGGCTATTTCGTCGTGGGGATGTTGCGCGGGCGCAAGGTTCGCGTGTCTCTCGTCTCGACCGATGCCGGAGGATACGATCTTCTGGACATCGTGTTCAACGGCGCGGATTCCGTGGAGCTTTGGCGGAAGCCTTACTCGATGAAGGACGAAAAGGGAAAGATCACCGCATCCGGCTTCACCTACAGCGTGGTCAGTCTGGACGAGGACGAGACGGTCTACACGGCGCAGGTCAAGCCCTCGCGGAAGTCGGACAAGGCGCTCTTGGAAAAGATCATCGAGCTGTCTATGCGCTCGATTGCACGGGAGGAGGAATGACGCGACCGCTTTCGTCTGCGTTCCCTGTTTTATAGATCAACATCAACCATCACAAAAAGGAGAACTTATGAGAAGAAAAACGAAAAACACGCTGACCCTGATCTGCGGCGTTCTTGCGCTCGCACTTCTGACCGGGCTTGTCCTCAACCTTTACGGCGCTTTCGACAAGAAGAAGGTCAACCCGGACAACCTGATCAACGGAGAGATTTCCGGCTACAAGACCGCCGACACCTACAACAACGGGTACGGCGTGAAGTACACGGTGGAGAAGAACGGCACGGTGAAGGCATTTGGTACGGCTACCGCTGACGATGTGTTCACGGTCGCAACCGGCATCAAGCTGACATCCGGCAAGACCTACACCCTGAGTTGCGGGAACGACTCGGTCGGCTACAAATCCTTCGGTCTGCGGCTGCACAACATGAACGCGACCTCCGGTGCGGCGAACGAGTACATCTACGCAAACCTTGACGGCACCTTTACCGCCGCCAACAGCACCGACAGCTACAATGTCGAAGTGTATGTCATGAAGGACGCAAAGGTCTTTGCCACCTTCCGTCCGGTCCTGGTGGAAGGCAAGACTGCCGGGGACTTCCTCGTGAAATGAGGTGATTCCGTGAAGCTGACTCGGAATCTCAAAAAGCATCTGCTCCCGGTTTGCTTGGTGCTGGCGTTTGCGCTTCTGCTGGGTCTGACGCTGAACCTTTACAAGCCACTAAAGCAGTTGACGCAGAAGAAGGTGCCGAATCCAGAGAATGTGCTGAATGATGACAGCATTATCTGGGTGGATTATGTTGCCAAAGACGGCATTACCTATGAGCGCAAACCGGACGGCTCCTGGCATATCCACGGAAAAACGACAACTCCGACCGGGGTATATCTGGTGTACAACGATATTCCTCTGGAAGCCGGAAAGACCTATCTGCTTTCTTCCGGAATGAAAAACGATGGGGTCAAGAGTTATTTTATGGAACTGATTGACAGCAACAAAATACACTATTTAGGAAATCTGGAGCCGGAATATCCCGGCGCACCTTCCAACCGCATTTACGGAGCTTTTCAGGCAAAGAGCGGTGTGACCTATCAGTTGAATTTCACCTTCCCTTATGCCGGAACGGTGATCGATGAAGTGGTTTACCCCTGCCTTGTGGAGGGCACCGAGGCGAGAGACTTTTACATCTACAAGTAAGCAAGATAC
>CAKSUH010000124.1 GCA_934500855.1 uncultured Eubacteriales bacterium | reverse complement strand
CGACAGGCGCGTTCGGAATCGGCGGCGGTATGTCCCCGTCCGGATGCCGCGAGAACCGCGTCGGAGGTGCTCTGAATCCCCAGTTCCACCGTCCGCACGGGGTAGCGGGACAGAATCTCCAACACCTCGCGGTCGATGAAATCGGGTCTGGTCGAAAGCCGGACGGACGACACCCGCCCGCTCCGCACAAATTCCGTTGCCGTTTCCAGCAGGCGGCACATCAGCCCGCGGTCGATGCCCGTAAAGGACCCGCCGAAAAAGGCAATCTCGCAATCGCAGTCCTGCGGAACCGTCGCAAGCGCCTCGCGAATCCGGTCGGGGACCGTTGCTTCATCGAATTCCGTGCATCCGGAAATGGTCCTCTGGTTGCAGAATACGCACGCGTGCGGACATCCGAGATGGGGAATGAAAATCGGGATATTCCGATGCCTGCGGGCAGAAGCGGTCAGCATTCCACGCCGAACAGCTTCAGAGCGTCTGCGGCGGCGCGCTGTTCCGCCGATCGCTTGGATGACCCGCTCCCCCGCCCGATGCGGTTGGAGTCAAGATACAGCTCCACTTCAAAACGCTTGTCATGGTCGGGTCCCGTTTCGCTGACCACGCGGTATTCGAGCCGTTGCGGTCCGTCCATCTGCAAAAAGCGCAGGAGAGCGGTTTTCGGATCGGTTCCGCCCCCCGGAGGAAGCGTGTCCACCGTCCACTGAATGAACGGAAGCAGAAATTCCCGCACGCGGGTCAGTCCGTTCTCGCCCGCGTCCAGATAGATCGCCGCCAGCAGGGCTTCAAACGCATCGGCAAGCAGAGCGGGATTGTTCGCACCGCCGCTGTTGAGCACGCCGCGCCCAAGTCTGAGGTATTCCTGCAATCCGATCTTCCCGGCATAGGAAACCAGCGCACTCTCGCAGACCGCCGCCGCGCGGATTCTCGTCAGATCCCCCTCGCTCCCGTTCGGAAAGCGGTTATAGAGGTATTCTCCGGTCAGAACCGACAGCACCGCGTCCCCGAGAAATTCCAGTCTTTCATTGGAAAGCAGATGGTGGTTTCTCGCGCCCGTTTCGTTGGCATAAGAGGAATGCGTCACCGCCCGCAACAGCAAATCCGGGTCGCGAAACCGATATCCGATTTTTTCCTGTAACTGCAAGGTATCCGTAACCGCTCCTCCTTTCTAAAGTGCTGAACTTAAGACCTCGGGCGTTGCCCGAACCCACTCAGAACCTTCTTGAAAGAAGGTTCTGAGAACTCCAAGAACTTCAACGCATAAGGGAATGTGCGAATCACCATCCCTTCAAAGCCTCAACGCGCCTTGTTCGCACATTCCCTTATGCGTTGAAGTTTTTTGAAGGTCCTCAGGAAACTTTTTTCCAAAAAAGTTTCCTGAGTGGGTTTGGGCAACGCCCAAGGTCTTCGTCCTTACTCCTCTGTCTTTTGCTTTTCCCGTTCGGCGCGCTTGCGCTCGGCGAAGGCGCGGGCACTGTCGGCAAGGTCATAAATTGCCTCGGAATGCTTGTAATCCATCGCCTGACGGATTGCGTTCATGATGGCGCGGTCATCGGACGAGCCGTGCGCCTTGATAACCGGCTTGGAAATTCCCAGAATCGGCGCGCCGCCGCGCTCGGATGGGTCATATTCCTTCTTCATTTCGGTCAGCTGTTTTTTCAGAGTCAACGCCGCCAGCTTTGCGGGAGTGGAACTCATGAAAACACCCTTGAGGCGCTTGAGCAGGAATTTTCCAACGCCTTCTACGCTCTTGAGATAAATATTCCCCGTAAACCCGTCCGCAACCAGCACATCGCAGACATCAAACGGCGCAGTCCCCGCTTCCACATTGCCGACAAAGTTGATATCCTTGTCCTCCGAGAGCAGCCGATATGCCGTTTGCTGCAGCTCGGTCCCCTTGCAGGATTCGGTCCCGTTGTTGAGAAGTCCCACACGCGGGCGCTCGATCCCGAACATCTTCCGCATATAAGCCGAGCCCATCGAGCCGAACTGCTCCAGATTTTCGGGAGTGACCGTCACATTCGCGCCCGTATCCAGAAGCAGAACGGGGTTCTGGAACGGCAGGACCGTTCCGATTCCGGCACGCAGAACGCCTTTGACCTTACGGACAATCAGCGTAGCCCCCGTGAAAAGTGCGCCCGTATTGCCCGAGGAAACGAACGCGTCGCCCTTTCCCTCCGCCAGCATCCGCAGTCCGACCGCCATCGAGCTGTCGCTCTTGGCGCGGACCACCGACAACGGGTCATCCTCCATGGTCATATACGACTCGGTATGCACGATATCCATGCGCCGGATATCCAGTCCCTCATCCGCCGCAATCTGCTCGATCTGCCGACGGTCGCCGACCATGATATAGGTCGCATGCCACTGTGCCGCAGCCATGCAAACGCCTCTGACAGCGGCTTCCGGGCAGTTATCCCCGCCCATTACATCCACAATAATTCTCATAGGTTAGGTCCTTTTTATATTAGCCGTTCGACGGTTCAGCCGTCCGGCACACCGAAGCAAGCGCGTCCAGCGCCCGCTCCGCCAGTTTCTCGTTTCTTGCCGCCTTGCCGCCCCTGACCCGAGCGTCAAGCGGTCTGACAATTCCAAAGTTCGCATTCATCGGAACGAATTTTCCGATTCCGCCGCGGCTGACATATGCCGCCATCGCGCCAAGCATCGTTTCCTCGGGGAACACCAGTTCCGGTTCAAGGCAAGCGCGCCGCGCCGCATTGATTCCCGCGACCAGACCGCTCCCCGCCGATTCGACATAGCCTTCAACGCCGGTCATCTGCCCCGCAAAAAAGACATCGGGGCGGTTTGCCATCGCATAGGTCGGGGTCAGAAGCCCCGGAGAGTTGAGGTAGGTGTTGCGGTGCATCACACCGTAACGCAGGAACTCCGCGTTCTCCAGCCCCGGGATCATGCGGAACACCCGCCGCTGTTCGGGAAAGGTCAGGTGGGTCTGAAAGCCGACCAGATTGAACATGGTTCCCGCTTCGTTCTCCTTGCGGAGCTGAACCACCGCATATGCGTCTTTTCCCGTGCGCGGGTCGGGAAGCCCCACGGGCTTCATCGGTCCGAAGCGCAGGGTATCATACCCCCGCCTTGCCATGACCTCAACCGGCATACAGCCCTCAAACACATTGATTTCCTTTTGCGACTCGCGGTCAAATTCTTTCAGCATCGCTTCCTCCGCAGAGGTCAGCGCCTGCCAGAACGCGTCGTACTGTTCGCGCGACATCGGGCAGTTGAGGTAGTCCGCGTCCCCTTTGCCGTAGCGGGACGCGAAGAACGCGATATCGGTGTTCACCGACGCGAAATCCACAATCGGCGCCGCCGCGTCAAAGAAATGCAGACTGCCGCACCCGAGGTCCTGCGCGATATAATCCGCCATCGCGTCGGAGGTCAGCGGTCCCGTTGCAATCACGGTCACGCCGTCCGGCGCAATCCCGGTCGCCTCGCGTTCCTCCACGGTGATCTGCCGACAGGCGCGGATTTTTTCGGTGATATAACGGGAAAACAACTCCCGGTCAACCGCCAGCGCCGAGCCTGCGGGAACGCGCGTTGCGTCCGCCGCTTCCATAATGAGCGACCCGCACCGCCGCAGTTCCTCTTTGAGCAGTCCCACCGCGTTGGAGAGACTGTCCGAGCGGAGCGAATTGGAGCAGACAAGCTCCGCAAACTCCGCCGTGTGATGCGCGGGGGTCATTTTCCGCGGCTTCATTTCAACCAGACGGACCGTTTCCGCTCCCGCGCGCACCGCCTGCCATGCCGCCTCGCAGCCGGCAAGCCCCGCGCCGAGAACCGTCACCTCACGCGTCATAATTCCTCTTTTCCTTCCGAAGCCTCAACGCTTTCGGGGATCTCGCAGCTGTAGCCGCATGCCTTATCGTGGCAGACCAGCAGATTCTTGCCCTTCTTGCGGAAGAGCAGTTTTCCGCACTGCGGACACTTCTCGTTCACGGGCATATCCCACGATGAGAACTCGCACTCGGGATAGCGTTCGCAACTGTAAAACACCGTGTGGTTCTTGCCGAATTTGGTCACGATCTTCGCGCCGCACAAAGGGCAGGCAACGCCGGTATCACGCACGCGCGGCTTGGTGAATTTGCATTCCGGGTACCGACTGCACGCCCAGAAACTGCCGTATCTGCCCGAACGCAGGATCATCGGCGCGCCGCATTTCTCGCACTTCATGTCGGTCTCAACCGCTTCCTTCTTTTCCTCCTGCGCAGGCTTTTCCTCACCGTTAGCCGTCAGCGGTTTGGTGTTGCGGCAGGCAGGATAGTTGGGGCAGGCGGCAAACTTGCCGAAGCGCCCGTTGCGGATGACCATCTTGCTTCCGCATTTTTCGCAAACGATATCGGTCTCCTCCGGCGGGACTTCAATGCTGTTCTGTCCGATGGTTTCCTCGGCGTGCTCCAGTTCCTTGGAGAAATCCGCCCAGAAGGTTCCGAGAACCGCCTGCATCGTTGCTTTGCCCGCTTCGATCTCGTCCAGTTCGTTTTCCATTTCCGCCGTAAAGCCGTAGTCCACGATATCCGCGAAATACTCCTTCATCAGCTTGTTCGTCACCTCGCCGAGCGGAGTCGGAACAAACGCCTTGCCCTCCCGCTTGACATAGTTGCGGGACAGGATCGTGGTAATGATCGTTGCGTAGGTACTCGGTCTGCCGAGCCCCTGCTCCTCCAGCATTTTGATCAGCGACGCATCGTTGTAGCGCACGGGCGGCTCGGTAAAGTGCTTGGCAGGGACCGCGTCGTCCGCGTCCATCAACTCTCCCTCCGAAAGATCGGGCAGGCGGATGTTCTTCACCTCCGCCACATCGTCCGCCGCGCGCGCGGAATCCTCTTCGGACTCTTCATAAACCGCCATGTAGCCGGGGAACGCAACCGAATAGCCGCTTGTGCGGAAGACATAGCCTGCACAGGTGAAGTCCACCGACACCGTATCCAGTACTGCCGACTCCATCTGGCTTGCAATGAAGCGCTCCCAGATCAGCTTGTAGAGTTTGTACTGATCGTTCGAAAGCAGTTTACGGATCTTGGCGGGTTCCAGATCCACTCTTGCGGGGCGGATGGCTTCGTGCGCGTCCTGCGCGCCCGCCTTCGTCTTGTAAATTCTCGGGGACTCGGGATAGTATTTCTCGCCGTATTTGCCCGTGATAAAGGTCTTTGCCGCCTCCTGCGCGTCCGCCGAAACACGGAGCGAGTCGGTACGCATATAGGTAATCAGACCCTGCGTGCCGCCGAATTCCGTACCGAGGTTCACGCCTTCGTACAGTTCCTGCGCCACCTTCATGATCTTCTGCGACTGGAAGCCCAGTTTTTTGGAAGCCTCCTGCTGCATGGTCG
>CAKSUH010000123.1 GCA_934500855.1 uncultured Eubacteriales bacterium | reverse complement strand
CGACTATGTGGTGACCAAAATGCCGCGTTTCCCGTTCGATAAATTTGCCAGCGCATCCAATCGGCTTTCCACGCAGATGAAAGCAACGGGCGAGGTCATGAGCGTCGGTCGGACTTTTGAGGAAAGCCTGCTCAAAGCGGTTCGGTCGCTTGAAATCGGTGCCTTTCATCTTTTCTCTGCCAAAGCCGAGGCGATGACGGATGCGGAACTGTACGATTATATCGGGAATGCAACCGATGACCGCCTCTTCATGCTCGCCGAGCTGTTGCGGCGCGGGGCGGAGGTTGACAACCTGTTTGAAGCAACAAAGATCGACCGTTTCTTCCTGCGGAAACTGGAGCATATCGTCGGATTGGAGCGTGCGCTTGCGGCTGTGCCAAACGATCTTGCGGAGCTTGCCGAATGCAAGAAGTACGGCTTCTCCGACCGTGCGGTCGCAAGACTTTGGAACACAACCGAGGAAGCGGTCTGCCGTATGCGCAAGGAAGCGGGTATCGTTCCCGTGTTCAAGGCGATCGACTCCTGTGCCTCGGAGTTTGACGCGTATATTCCGTACTATTACTCCACCTATGCCGAGGAGAACGAAGCGCGGCGGGATACGGGAAAACCGAAAATCGTGGTACTCGGCGCGGGACCCATCCGCATCGGGCAGGGCGTGGAATTCGATTATTCCACGGTTCACGCGGTGCAGACCATCAAAAAATCGGGCTACGAGGCAATTATCATCAACAACAACCCAGAAACGGTTTCAACCGACTACACCACCTCGGATAAGCTCTATTTCGAGCCGCTGACCGCCGAGGATGTGATGCACATCATCGAACTGGAAAAGCCCGAGGGCGTAATCGCGTCTCTTGGCGGGCAGACTGCAATCAATCTTGCGGAAAAGCTGGCTGTTCGCGGGGTGAAGATTATCGGGACCGACTGCGAGGCGATCGAGCGCGCGGAAAACCGGGATGTGTTTGAACGCCTGTTGACCGACCTCGGAATTCCGGAGCCGAAGGGGCGCGCGGTAACCAATGTGGAGGACGGCGTAAAGGCGGCTGCGGAAATCGGCTATCCCGTGCTGGTGCGACCCTCGTTCGTATTGGGCGGACGAGCCATGCGGATTGTTGCGGACGAAACGGGCTTGCGGCACTACCTGCAAAGCGCGGTGGAAGTCGACCGCGACCGTCCCGTTCTGGTGGATCGGTATATAGTCGGAAAAGAAGTTGAGGTTGACGCCATCTGCGACGGGCGGGATGTATTCGTCCCGGGTATCATGGAACTGGTAGAGCGGACGGGCATTCACAGCGGCGACAGCATCAGCGTTTACCCGCCGTTCAGCATCTCGGATCGCGTTAAGGGCGTGATTCTGCAATATACCAAGCGATTGGGGCTTGCCATCGGGATTGTGGGACTGTTCAACATTCAGTTTATCGTGGACCGCAACGACGAAGTGTTCATCATCGAGGTCAACCCGCGCTCGAGCCGCACTGTGCCGTTCCTCTCCAAGGCAACCGGCTACAGCCTTGCGGATATCGCAACCGAGGTGATTCTCGGCAAGTCGCTGAAGGAGCAGGGCATCTTTGACCTTTACGCACCCGAAAAGAAGCGGCATTATGTCAAGGTTCCCGTGTTCTCTTTCAGCAAAATCACGGGTGTGGACGCGTCGCTTTCTCCCGAGATGAAGTCTACGGGCGAGGCGATCGGTTACGACGACAAACTCAACCGCGCGCTCTACAAGGCGTTGCAGGCGTCCGGCATGAAGCTGCACAATTACGGAACGGTATTTGTTACGGTTTGCGACCGCGACAAGGAAGAAGCGCTTCCGTTGGTGCGCAGATTCTATAATCTCGGCTTTAACATCGAGGCGACCGAGGGAACCGCGCGCTTCCTCAAACAGAACGGCATCCGCACGCGGATTCTCGGCAAACTCGGCGAGGGGTCGCACGACATCGAAAACGCCCTGCGGCAGGGACATATTGCCTATGTCATCAACACGGGCGATGTGGCAAGCGAGGAGCAAAAATCCGACGGTCACCGTATCAGACAGCTGGCAACCGAGAATACTATCACTATGTTCACATCGCTTGACACCGTGCGGGTTCTTCTGGATGTTCTGGAGGAAACCACGCTCGGCGTGTCAACGATCGATTCCTGACGGGAGGTCAAAATGAAAGAAGTCAACTATACCGTTGAAAGCAATCGCAGAATCGCGCGGGACATCTGGGAAATGGTTCTTTGCGGCGACAATTCGGCAATTACGCGCCCGGGGCAGTTCGTCAATCTTCTGATTGACGGGTGCTACCTGCGCCGCCCGTTGTCGGTCTGCAATGTGGAAGGGGACCGCCTGACGCTGATTTATAAGGTGGTCGGAAAAGGGACCGAGATCCTGTCCCGCACGCAACTCGGCACGGTTATCAATACGCTTTCGGGGCTTGGAAACGGGTTTGATGTCACGCGTGCCGGAGAGCGTCCGCTTCTGGTCGGCGGTGGAGTCGGGGTTCCTCCGATGTATCTGCTTTGCCGCAGACTGATTGAAAACGGCGCAAAGCCGGTTGTGGTTCTCGGGTTCAACACGGCGGAGGATGTATTCTACCGTTCGGAATTCGAGGCACTCGGCGCAGAGGTGCATATTGCCACGGCGGACGGCTCGGTGGGAACGCGCGGGTTTGTGACCGATGTTGTAAAGAATCTGGATTATACCTACTTTTACACCTGCGGACCGATGCCGATGTTTTATGCGCTGGAGCGCACGGTCAGAACTGCCGGGGAATACAGCTTTGAAGAACGCATGGGGTGTGGGTTCGGCGCCTGCATGGGCTGTTCCTGCAAAACAAAATACGGAACCAAGCGCATCTGCGTGAACGGTCCGGTACTGAAACGGGAGGAGATCATCTGGTGAATACAAAAGTCAATCTGTCGGGATGGGAACTGGACAACCCGATCATTCCCGCAAGCGGAACTTTCGGTTACGGGCGCGAATTTGCGGCGCTTTACGATCTGGATATTCTCGGAACTTTTTCCTTCAAGGGAACCACGGTGGAGGAACGCTTCGGCAATCCCACGCCGCGCATCGCGGACAGCTATGCGGGCATCGTCAACTCCATCGGGCTTCAGAACCCGGGGGTGGATCATGTCATCGCGTATGAACTGCCCGATATGAAGAGTTTCTTCCACAAAAAAGTGATTGCCAACCTCAGCGGCGCGACCACCGAGGAATATGTCACGCTGGCGGAGAAACTCGGGAAAGAAGAGCAGGTCGGCATTCTGGAAGTCAACATCAGCTGCCCCAATGTGCGGTGCGGCGGAATGTCGGTGGGGACCTCTCCCGAAAAGGCTCTGGAGGTTACCAAAGCCGTCAAGGCGGTGGCAAAGAAGCCTGTCTATATGAAACTTTCGCCGAATGTGACCGACATCGTGTCCATCGCGCTTGCCTGCGAAGAGGGCGGCGCGGACGGCATCAGCATGATTAACACGCTGGTGGGAACGCGGATCGATCTGCGTCGACGGAAGCCGATTATCGCAAACAAGATCGCGGGTTACTCGGGCAAGGCGCTCTTTCCCGTGGCGCTCGGCATGGTGTACAAGGTCTTTGCGGCGGTGAAAATTCCGATCATCGGCATCGGAGGGGTTTCGTCTGCGGAGGACGCTTTGGAAATGATGATGGCGGGCGCAACCGCAGTCGGCGTTGGCGCGGCAAACCTGATTGATCCTTACGCCTCCAAAAAGATGGTGGAGGATCTTCCGCGCGTGATGGAAAAATACGGAATTGAAAATCTGACCGATATCATAGGAGCGGCACACAATGGATGAAAAGGTAATCATTGCGCTGGATTTTGACAGCGCGGAAAAGGTATATGCGTTTCTTGACCGTTTCGGCGGCAAACAACTGTTTGTCAAAATCGGCATGGAGTTGTTCTATGCCGAAGGACCCGCCATCGTGCGCGAAATCAAGCGGCGCGGGCATAAAATTTTCCTCGACCTGAAGCTGCACGACATCCCGAATACCGTTGGGAAAGCCATGCGTGTGCTTTCGGGGCTGGATGTGGATCTATGCAACCTGCACGCTTCGGGAACGAAGGAAATGATGGAAGCGGCGGTGCGCGGGCTGACCCGGGAGGACGGAACCCGTCCGCTCCTGATTGCGGTCACCCAGCTCACCAGCACCGACGAGCGGGCTTTGCATGAGGAACTGCTGATCGACCGCCCGATGGAGGAAGTCGTGCTGTCCTATGCCGCGCGCGCCAAGGCGGCGGGGCTGGACGGCGTGGTCTGCTCGCCCCGGGAGGCGGGAGCGGTTCACGCGCGGTGCGGAAAGGACTTCCTGACCGTCACCCCCGGGGTCCGCTTTGCCGATGGAGACAAGGGCGACCAGAAGCGGGTCATGACGCCGGCTGAAGCGAAGAAAATCGGCTCGGATTACATTGTGGTCGGCAGACCGATTACCGCCGCGCCCGACCCTGTGGCGGCTTATGCGCGCTGCGTGAAGGAATTTTCAGGGAACGAATAAGGAGGAGACAGGAATGGAAACCATCAAGGAAACGATTGCAAAAGATCTGCTGTCCATCAAGGCGGTCTTTTTCCGCCCGAACGAGCCGTTTACATGGGCGAGCGGCATCAAAAGCCCGGTTTACTGCGACAACCGTCTGATTCTGACCGCGCCTGCGGTGAGAGGTCGGGTGGAAGCCGCCATTGCGGAAACGGTCAGACGGGAATACCCCGAGGCAGAGGTGCTGATGGGAACTTCCACGGCGGGCATTGCGCACGCGGCGATTGCGGCGCATCTGATGGGACTTCCGATGGGGTATGTCCGTTCGGGCGCAAAAGACCACGGCAGACAGAACCGCATCGAGGGCAAACTGGAAGCGGGACAGAAGGTGGTGGTCATCGAGGACCTGATTTCCACGGGCGGCAGTGTCATCGAGGTGGTGGAGGCTCTGCGCGAGGTCGGTGCGGAGGTGCTCGGCATCGTGAGCATCTTCACCTACGGAATGCAGAAGGGGCTTGACCGTCTTGCGGCGGCGAATGTGCGGAATGTCAGCCTGACCGATTTTGACACGATTGCGCGGATTGCGGGGGAGAACGGCTACATCGCGCCCGAGGATGTGAAGCGGCTGATTGCCTTCCGCAACAATCCTGCGGACGAAAGCTGGATCGGAGCGTGACCGATCATGAAGCATCTTATCGATATTTCCGATCTGTCGGTTGAGGAGATCAACGGACTGATCGAAGTGGCGGAGGACATCTCCGCGCATCCCGAAAAATACGAGGATGCAATGAAGCACAAAACGCTTGCAACCCTCTTTTTTGAGCCGTCTACACGCACGCGGCTGAGTTTTGAAACGGCGATGCTCTCTTTGGGCGGAAGCGTTGCGGGCTTCTCCG
>CAKSUH010000122.1 GCA_934500855.1 uncultured Eubacteriales bacterium | reverse complement strand
TCTCTGAGGAAACGCCTGCGGCGTTCAGTCGAACCCCGCAGGGGCGCCCGCAGGCGGGATCTCGGCACCCACATAACGGATAACAGCCAAAAACGCTGTTACTTTAACTGACTATTATTGTACCACTCACGCAACACCCCACCTCCGTGTCATCTTTGAGAAAACGGCACTCGAGTCAGGCATAATATCGCAAATTTCCGAACGCCAAGGGCACCATGTTCGCACTCTCCCTGTCAATGCGTTGAAAGTTCTTGAAGGGGTTTGGGGAAACTTCTTTCAAGAAGTTTCCCCAACGCATCCCCCCCGCATCCCCCGCTGTCACGGAACTGTCACTTTTTGAGTGTATAATAAATTCGGCAACATAATAAAAAAGTCTTGTAACGGCAGAAAAAATGTGATATAATGAAAGAAAACCGGAAAGGGGGAACGCAAATGGCACTGCTGACTTTGAAGAACATCGGCAAAATTTATGTTTCCGAAGGCAATGTTGCGGTCGGAATCCGAGGAGTCAACCTGACATTCGACCGCGGGGAATTCGTGGCAATCACGGGTAAATCCGGCTCGGGAAAATCAACGCTTTTATCGGTCATCAGCGGTATGGACACCTACGAGGAGGGCGATCTTTTCATCGAGGGGAAGTCCACCGCGCATTACACACAGCCCGACTGGGAGGAATATCGGCAAAAATACATCTCGTTTATTTTTCAGGACTACAACATCATTGAAAGTTTTACGGTCCTGCAGAATGTCGAGTTAGCGCTGATGCACATCACAGACCCGCGCGAACGCCGCAGGCGCGCAATGGAGCTGATCCGCCGCGTGGGACTTTCGGACCGCATCCGCCAGAAAGGCAGTAAACTCTCGGGCGGGCAGAAACAGCGGACCGTTATCGCGCGTGCGCTTGCGAAAGACAGCCCCATCATTCTTGCCGACGAGCCGACGGGAAACCTTGATTCCGCAACGGGCAAGGAAATCATCGAGCTGTTGCGTGAGGTTTCAAAAGACAAACTCGTCATCGTTGTTACCCACAACTTTGAACAGCTGGAATACTGCGCCACACGGCACATCCGGATTTTTGACGGAGCAGTGGAATCCGATCAGGTCATCAGCGCCCCCTCCCCCGCCGCCTCTTCCGTCCCCGTTCCGGAGCCGAAAGGAGCAACCGCATGGCAGGGCGGTCGGGTGCTGGGGCGTTCCATGTTCGCCTCGCGCCCCAAGCTGACTGCGTTCATGTGCCTGCTCATGGCGGTCGGAATGCTGGGAATGTTCTTTGCAACTTCCATGTTCGACAGCATGAACGATTTGTTTGAACCGAACCGAATGTTCCGCCATGTCGAGGGGCGCGTCATCTTTACCCGCCGCGACGGCGTGCCCATGACCGATGAAGAGGTCAGGCAGGCGGCGGAAACCTACGGTGCCGAGGCGCATCTGCATTTTGACAGTATGATCGACAACGGCAGCACCTATATCAACGACAGAGGCGGCTACAAAAGCGTGCTCGTGCGCTTTACCTACAGCGAGAAAGCGCGCGGGACCTTATACGGTCGCTACCCCGAAGCCGCAGACGAGGTCCTGCTCTGTCTGCCGATCTATATGAAGCCCACATACGGGACCGATCCCGAAGCACAGGGCAAACGGCTTGAACCCGACTACTCGAATCGATACGGCAATTTCCGCGTGGTCGGCGTCTCCTACTACCGCGACAACACGCTGGACGGGACGGCAATCTTCAGCGAAGCGGGCTACAACGCCATGCTCGGCGCGAAAACACTGCTGGATCAGAACAGCAAGATTTCCGCAATCGTGACGGGAACGGACGGCAAAGAGGTTCTCTGCAGCATTGAAACCATCCGCATTGACAGCAGCTATTCGGGATTTGGCATTGCGGGCAAGAACCTCAAAGCCGAAAAAATCGGAGGGGTCACGCTGCAGGCAACCTATTACACCTACGATTATGCAAACGCCGACCGCTACGACGGAAAAGAGCGGGTGCAGACCTGGACGCTGGACACCGCGCAGATGCACATCAGCACCGAACAGTCCGCGGCAGGAACCTGTACGCTCACCATCGGCGGCGACCTTGCCGCCTCGCTTGCGGCGGAATACCTCTCGCTTTCCTACCGTCAGGCGTCGCTGTTCTTCGGAAGCGACCGCGCGGCAAAGAAAGCGGCGGAGAAAATGTGCGAGGAAGGGTTCATTGCGGTTACTTCCGACACCGCCTACTCCCCCGACCCCTCCGCAACCATTCTTTCCACGGTCCTCGCAATCTTCACCCTGCTTGAGTGGGGGCTTACGGTCCTGTTCCTCGCCTTCTTCATCAACCTTTGCTCCTCCCGCACCATCGGGACCTTCCGCGGCGATCTCGCCATCATGCGTTCCATGGGAATTCCCGTCAAGGTCATCCGCGTTGCCATGTATGTGCGGATGCTCCTCTCTCTCATCCCCGCCTGCATCCTGCTGGCGCTCTGCTCTGCTCTGGTCTACACCATTCCGCAGGCAAACGCCGTTTTCCCCTACCTGCACCTGTGGCAGTATCTCATCATTGCAATCGGAATGCTTCTGATTACGCTCCGCGTTACGCATAAGCAGATCCGACGCCTGTTCGGTCAGAGCGTCAAGAAAGCCCTGAAAGGAGGGAACGCCGAATGATCCGCATCGAACATCTGAACAAATTTTTCAACCGTGGCAAGCAGAACGAGATTCATGTCATCAATGACATCAGCCTCGACCTGCCCGACTGCGGCATGGTTGCCATTTTCGGCAAGAGCGGGTGCGGAAAAACCACCCTGCTCAATGTCATCGGCGGTTTGGACCGCTTTTCGGGCGGAAGTCTGAGCGTAAACGGTCAGGATATCCGCGAGGACACCGACGCCCTGCGCAACCGCGAGATGGGCTACATCTTTCAGAACTACAATCTCTGCCGCGATGTCTCCTGTTATGACAACATTGCCAACGCTCTGCGGCTCTGCGGCATGAAGGACGGTCCCGAAATGCGGGAACGCGTGGAAGCGGCGCTTGCAAATGTCGGCATGAAAGGCTTTGAAAACCGCACGCCCGATTCGCTTTCGGGCGGTCAGCAACAGCGCATCGCCATTGCGCGCGCCATTGTCAAAAACCCGCGCATCATCCTTGCCGACGAGCCGACCGGAAACCTTGACGAAGCGAACACGGTTCTTGTCATGGACCTGCTCCGCGAGATTGCCCGCGACCATCTGGTTCTGCTCGTTACGCACGAGGAAGATCTGGTGGATCACTACTGCGAGACGGTCATTGAATTGTCCGACGGCAAGACGGTCAGCATCCGCGGCAATGTCGCGGCGAACGGACTGCGCGTCAGAGACAAAAACGATGTCTGGTTGGGTGAATTGGAAAAGCACGATGAAACGGACGACGGGCGCGTCTCGGTAACCTACTACGGCGAAAAGCCTGCCTCCCCCGTCCGCATCCGCGTGGTCAACAACGGCGGAAAGCTTTACCTGCAGGTCGACACGGCAGGGGTGCAGGTTCTCGACGATACCTGCGAGGTCCGTCTGCGCGAGGGCGTATTTGAAGCGCACGGCGAAACCGTGCGCGACAGCGAACGCGTAAATATGGAAAAACTCCCCCCGATCACGGGAACGCGGTACGGTCGGCTTTACACCCTCCCCTCCGCTCTGCGGAGCGGCTGGCGCGCAAACTTCGGCAAAAGCCGCAAAGGAAAGAAGTTCCTGCTGGTCCTCATGACGCTTTTCTCGGCGGTTCTGGTTCTGATGACTTCAATTTTCGGCACCTCCATCCGCACGCTCCGGAACGCGAAAACCGCCCACAGCAAAAATACTTTTTACCTCTACACGCCCTCAGACGGCGAAGTCTCCGAAAAGCTGCTTGCGGCATTGGCGGACCCCGACAATCCCATTGATGACATTCAGCTTATCCAAGGTTACGGGACCCGCGGAGATTCGACTTATCAGTTCAAAACCGGATTTTTCAACACTTTCAACTATGTTTACGGTCGCTCCGATGGAATCGAGGGGCACGCGGTGCTTCTGGACCGCTCCTGCGCGGACGGCAAGAAGCTCGTTGCGGGTAAGCAAACCGACCTCGGCAGGCAGGATCTGTTGATTTCCACCGCGATGGCGGATCTGCTTCTGAAGGCAAGCACGGTCGGCTACCTGCGCACCTATGACGACCTGATCGGGCTTTACTCAACCTCGCTGTCGGTAACCGACCCGTCGACCGGCGCAAATCGGATGCTCGCGATTGCAGGCGTTGTGGAAAGTTCCGAATCCGCACTTTACGCCGACCCGCTTGCGATTGCAAAAACCAACCTCTCGCGCTTCTCTCTGCCGCTGGTGCTCCCGGTTACGGCGGGCTATGAAAAGGTTCTGACCCCCGGAACCGTTACGGTTTGGTCCGACAACACGGTTCCCGTTGAAAAACTGCCGCAGGCGGGCGAAAAGATCTTCCTGCGCGGAATGGAATTCACGGTTTCGGAAACGGTGATCTTCAAGCAGCCCGACAAGGAGGACCCGAACGCCGGCTCTTCGCTCTGGGGCACGAATCTGCTCGTGTGCGAAGAAGATTACATCGCGCTTTCCCGCCGTGACGGCAAAACCGATCCGCGCTTTTCCGAATCGGACGGCTACTACGGGGAGGCTTATGATGACCGCGGATTCGCAAACAAATCCTACTACGCCGTCTCGCGCTTCAGTGTGATTCACTCCGCCGACCCGCGCGCGACCGAGGCATGGCTGAAGTCGACCTTCGCCGATCTGAAGGGGCAGGCGGTTGGCGGCGGCGTATATGCCGACACGCTTTACACGCCCGATACGCTGTACAAATCCGAGTTGGTTGACACCCGCGCGGCGATCGTATCGTCCTTCATCAGTATGGCGGTAATTGTCGGAATCCTCTGTGTCTGCATTTACTTCATCATGCGGTCCTCCCTGATGAAGGGCATCCGCGAGATCGGCATCTACCGTGCAATCGGTGTGACGCGCAAGAATCTGCTGTTCCGCTTCTTCATTGAATCGGCGGTTCTGACGGCTCTGACAACGGTGATCGGGTTCCTGTTGTCCGGAACGGTGATGCGGCTCTGGCTCCGCACCACGCCCCTGATGGAGAATCTGTTCTACTACCCGCTTTGGCTTGCGGGCGCCCTGTTGGTCCTGCTGGTCGGCGTTTGCCTGCTCTGCGGCGTTCTCCCCGCTTTGACCCTCCTCCGCAAGACCCCCAGCGAGATTCTTGCGAAGTACGACATCTGAAAGACCTTGGAGGGAGAAAGACCTTGGAGGGAGAGAGAACCCTCTTTCGGAGAGGGTTCAACGCGGCAAAGCCGCTATTGACAAGATTTTGCGTTGCAAAATCTGTCACCTACCCTCCAAACCTCCCTGACCCT
>CAKSUH010000121.1 GCA_934500855.1 uncultured Eubacteriales bacterium | reverse complement strand
GTGCCCTCTACCCGCCAGCCGTGGCAGTCCAGATCGAAAACAGGACGGAACAGGGAAAAACGCGTGCGCACGCAACCGACACAGCGATTGCCGAGGTACATTTCAAATTTCGGAAGGAAGGTCAGGATACGCTCCCGTACCGTGCCGACACCGTTTCCCCGCGCATCATAAATCTTCAGCAGATGCCCCCACGAAAGCTGACCGCGAACCGTATAAACCGTGTTTCCCCACTCATCGTAAATATCATAGCTGTCAAACCACGAAAAGACCCTCTGACGAAATAAAAGTTTCATGTTTTATGCTCCTCCAACCACCGCATTGCAATATAAGCGTAGACGGCGCTTCCGAAATCCAGCGCATCAGAATCAAATTTCACCATCGGGTGGTGTTGCGGATAGACATAGCCTTTTTCAGGCTGCCCCGCCGCCAAAGCCAGCATGATTGACGGAACCTTCTGACTGACATATGCAAAGTCCTCGGAGCCTGCCGATTTGGAGGTTTCGCCCGCTTCCTTCCCGGCATTCAGCTGCGCAACGGTAAAAATTTTGCCCGCGCCAAGCAGTTCCTTCCCGTAGCGATAGGCATCGGCGGACAGCTCGCGGTCGTTTTTCAAAGTCGGACACCCGCTTCCGAAACGAAGTTCCGCTTCGGCTCGGAATACTGTTGCGATACCCGTTGCAATCTCCGTCATGCGCCGTTTGACAGTTTCGCGAACCGCCTCGTCAAAGGTCCGCAGGCTTCCTTCCATCACCGCTTCATCGGGAATGGCATTTGCCGCCGTGCCTGCGTGCATGGAGCCGACCGTCAGCACCGCGCGGTCATTCATCGCAAGTTCCCGCGTTTGAATCTCCTGCAGAGCAATCAGAATATGCGCCGCCGCTGTCAAAGGATCGACTCCCATATTCGGCATGGAACCGTGACAGCCCTTTCCTTTGACGCGAATTTCAAAACAATCCGCCGCGGGAGCGCTGACTCCGGGATCCGATACAATCACCGTCCCCGGTTCAAAAGGCATTCCCGCCATTACATGAATCATCAGCGCGGCGTCCACCTGCGGATTTTCCAGCAAACCAGCACGAATCATGTCGGAGGAACCTTCAAATATCTCCTCCGCCGGCTGAAACATCAGTTTAACCGTTCCGCAGATCTCATTTTCATACTTTTTCAA
The DNA here is from genome assembly GCA_934500855.1 of uncultured Eubacteriales bacterium. GTDB lineage: Bacteria > Bacillota > Clostridia > Oscillospirales > CAG-272 > UMGS1865. The sequence goes on along the minus strand of CAKSUH010000121.1, from coordinate 4,281 downwards.
AAGTTTTGCCGCGCCAAGCAACATTGCCGTGTGCATATCGTGCCCGCAGGCGTGCATACAGCCGTTCCCGGAAGCGAATTCTACTCCCGACTGTTCCGTTATCGGCAGAGCGTCCATATCCGCGCGGAGCAAAAAGGTCTTTCCCGCTTTCCGTCCGCCCGCAAGCGCAACAAGTCCCGCTTTGCCGCACGGCTTCGGCTCATATCCCATTTTCTCCAGTTCGGATTTGACATAAGGCAATGTGTCCTTCAACTCAAAGCCCGTCTCCGCGTGGGCGTGCAGATATTCCCTGTCGGCGATGATATCCGTTTTCAGTTTCTCCGCTTCCCGCTTCAGCTCTTCCGCTTTCATATGGTTGCTCTCCTCGCTTTTCTTTCCTTTAGTATACCACAGTTTAACCGAAAAATCAACCGCACAAACGCAACCGAGCAAAAAAAGTGTCTTGCAAAGTCCGCAGATCCCTTTACGGTTCCGTTCTTTTTCATTACATTTCGCGGGCACTTTTCCGCAGAGGCGCAAAAGGACTTGCAAAACGCGCGAAAGTATGCTATACTATCACAAAATAAAAAAGTCGAGGTATTGTATGGAGCGCGGACAATTTGTCGGAAAACGGATTCCCGTCATTCTCGATACGGACATCGGAAACGATATTGACGACACTTGGGCGCTGGTCTTTGCGCTTTTGCGCAACGAATTGGACATCCGCTTGGTAACAACCGTGCTCGGTGACCCGATTTATTCCGCCAAGCTGATTGCCAAGCTGGTGCAGGTCTGCGGAAAGGCTCCGATTGACATCGGGCTTGGAAAAAGCGGTCCCGAGCCTGCGCGATACCAGGGCGCATGGGTGGCGGACTATGACCTCTCCTCCTATGGCGGTAAAATTTACGGGGACGGTGTGGCAAGAATGCTGGAGGTCATACACGAATGCACGGAGACCGTCACAATTCTCGGCATGGGTCCCTGCACCAATCTTGCCGAGACACTCCGCCGCGACCCACGCATTGCGGAAAAGGTGCGCGTCATTTCGATTTTCGGCGGACTGTTCCGCGGCTATTTCGGTCCCGAGCCCTGCGCCGAATATAATGTACATCAGGACATGGAGGCGGCAAAAGCCGTGCTTGCGGGCTATCCACATCTGCTCATCTCCCCCATCGACACCTTTTTTGACATGGTGCTGGACGGGGAGCGGCTGGAGCGAATCAGGCGTTGCCGCGACACGAGCGCGCCCGTCCGCGCAATTCTCGAAAACTTTGATATCTGGGCTGACAGCTACCCGCTTTGGCGGGACAAGCCCCGCGACCGCACCTCCGAGCTTTGCGATGCGCTCCCCGTCTATCTTGCAATCACCAATGAGGGGCTGGTCACTCGGACCTACCGCTTGGAGATTGCCGAAAAGGGACTGACAAGGGTCTCCGATGCGGGAATTCCCGTTGAAGTCGCAATCGAATGGAGCGACAGGGACCGTATGCTGGATTTTCTGACCGATACCTTATGCGAAGGCTGAAAAAGGCGCACAGGCAATGCCCGTGCGCCTTTTTATCGGAATCAGCCCTGCTGTTTGTTTTCTTCAACAATCTTTGCGGCAAGGTTGGCGGGAACGGTGTCATATCCCGTTACCTCAAACTCAAACGAGCCTCTCCCCTGCGTCATGGCGCGCAGCGTGATCGGGTAATCCAGCAGCTCCACCTTCGGTGCGATTGCCTGAATGGTGGTATAGCCCTTATGTGCCGCAGGCTCCATGCCCATGACACTGCCGCGACGCTTGTTCAGGTCGCCCATCACATCGCCGACCAACCCGTCCGGGATCGTCACCAGCAGGTCTCCCACAGGCTCCAGAATCACGGGTCCCGCCTGCTCCAGCATCTTCTTGTATGCCAGAGAAGCCGCCGTTTTGAAGGAGATTTCATCCGAGTCGACTGCGTGGTAGGAACCGTCATAGAGGTCTGCCGCAAGATGCGTCATCGGGAAGCCCGCAACGCCCTTCTGCATTGCCTCCTGAATGCCCTTTTCCACCGCAGGGTAGAAGTTCTTCGGCACGGTTCCGCCCACAACCGAAACGGTGAAGGTCAGTCCCTCGTCCTCTCCCGGCGCAAAGCGCATCTTGACATGTCCGTACTGTCCCGAGCCGCCGTTCTGCTTCTTATGCTTTCCTTCCACATCCACCGGTTTGGTAATCTTCTCGCGGTAAGCAATCTTCGGTGTATCATATCTGATATTCAACCCGAAGCGGCTCTTCAGCCGTGCCGCAAGGACCGCCAGATGAACCTCGCCCAGCCCGTAGATCAGGAGCTGTTTGGTTTCGGGGTTGTTCTCAAACCGCAAGGTATAATCCTCTTCGACCATCTTTGCGATGCTCTGGGAGATCTTGCCTTCGTCGCCCTTGGATGCAGGGGTCATTCCCTTGACATAGTACGGCTTCGGGAATACGATCTTGCGGTATTCAAACGCTTTGTTCCATGTCAGCGTATCGTTCGTATTCGTGTTGTTCAGCTTTGCAACCATACCGATGTCGCCGCAGGCAAGCTCCTCGACCTCGGTCTGCTTCTTTCCGCGCACAGTGTAAATATGCGCCAGCTTTTCGTTGTCGCCCGTGGTGTTGTTCCGCAGGGTCATGTCTCGACGGACGCTGCCGTTCATCACTTTGAAGAAGGACATTTTTCCCACAAACGGGTCTGCAACCGTTTTGAACACGAAAATTGCGGGTTCGCCCTCGGGAACGATGTCGATGCTGCTGCCGTCAACCAAAGTTTCCTGCTTTTTGGCAGTGTGACGCGGGAAGGATTCCGTAATTTTATCCAGCATGGACCAAACGCCCCACAGCTTGGTCGCCGCGCCGCAGAACACGGGCACGATCTCGCCGTGGATGATGCCTTCATGGACGGCGTTGACCGCTTCCATGTGCGTAATCTCTTCACCTTCGAAGTACTTCATCATCAGATCTTCGTTGGTGCTCGCCACCGCTTCCATCAGCATATCGCGGTATTTTGCGGTTGCCTCTTTGGATTCATCCGGAATCATCTCCACGCTGTGGCGACCGTTTGCGTCAAAAACATGCGCGCTCTGGTCGATCAGGTCGATCGCGCCGACAACCTCGCCGCCGCGCACCATCGGAATGGTCAGCGGGCAGACATTTTTACCGAAGGTCTCATGAAGCGAATCCAGCACCCGACCGAACCGCGCCTCGTTGTCGTCAAATTTGTTGATAAAGAAAGCACGCGGAAGATGTGCCGCGGTTACGGCATCCCATGCCATCTCGGTTCCGACCTCGATGCCTGCCTTTCCGTCCACAACAATGACCGCGCTGTCGGCAACGCGGAGCGCCTGCACGACCTCGCCCGCAAAATCCAGATAACCGGGCGTATCGATGAGATTGATTCTGATATCCTTCCACATCATCGGCGCAACGGCTGCCGAGATCGAAATTTTTCTCGAAATTTCCTCCGCATCGTAATCACAAACCGTATTGCCCGCAGTCACGCTGCCGAGTCTGTCGGTTTCTCCCGTCAGATAGAGCATTGCCTCCGCGAGAGAGGTCTTTCCGCTTCCGCCGTGCCCGAGCAAGGCAATGTTTCTGATATTTTTTGTCTCGATCTTAGCCATTGTGATACCCTTTTTCTGTGTACCTTTCTTCAGTTTAGCCGGAAATCAATACCAAAGGAGCGTATCGCACAAATCCGTGCGGATTTTCCTGCTTTCTTTTATTATATCACACAAAAAAGGATTTTTCAAGAGCGAATTTGAACTCTATTACTGACGGAATGTAGAATTCTATCGTCTCTTTTTGGCAATTTTAGACAAACTCATCGCACCGAAACAATCTTTTCGCATTTTCCAAGGTCTTTTGCGCGGCAAGTTCCGGGGAGCATCCCTTGATTTCGGCAAGGACGGCAAGAGTATAAACCAATAGTCCCGAAGGGTTCAGTTGCCCGCGCAGAGGATGCGGAGCAAGATAAGGCGCGTCGGTCTCCGCCAGAATCCGATCAAACGGGACCGTCTCCGCGACCGCCCGCACCCGCGCGGCATTTTTATAGGTCAGCGGTCCCGAAAAAGAAAGGTACCATCCGCGTCGCACCAGTTCATGCGCCATTTCCGCGCTTCCGCTGTAGCTGTGAAAGACCCCTCGCACATTCGGATGCCGCAGAACCGCTTCAAAGCAGTCGCCGTGCGCCTCCCGGTCATGGATGATAACAGGCAGATCGGTTTCCTCTGCCAGATCCAGTTGTGCCTCGAAAAAGCGCATCTCCTTTTCCCTGTCCAGCGGAATCTCCCCGTAGTTTTCGT
>CAKSUH010000120.1 GCA_934500855.1 uncultured Eubacteriales bacterium | reverse complement strand
GTCGAACCCCGAAGGGGCGCCCGCAGGCGGGATCTCGGCACTCACGCAAGGATTCTGTTTGCAAACCAAAACGCGATAATCTGTTTTACGGAGGAAACATGGTACCGAATTATATGTTTGGAAGCTATCGGGAGATCACCCCGGAGTTTTTGCGGGAGAAGGGCATCCGATACCTGTTGGTCGATATTGACAACACCTTGGCGCCGTATGAACAGGCGGAGCCGGATGACGATCTGCGGGCGTGGCTCGCGAGCCTGCGGGACGACGGCGTGAAACTTGCGCTTGTTTCCAATAACAACGGGGAGCGGGTCGGGCGTTTCAATGCCACTTTGGGCCTTGACGCATACCCGAAAAGCGGGAAGCCCGGGAAAAAGACGCTCCTGCTCGCCATGAACAACATGGGCGCGGAGCGGGGGAATACCGCCGTTCTCGGCGACCAACTCCTGACCGATGCCTGCGCGGGTCAAAGACTGGGACTGCCCGCGATCATCGTCCCGCCCATCCGCGATAAGAGAAACCTGTTCTTCCGCTTCAAACGGCTGTTGGAACGCCCCTTTATTCGAAAATACGCCAAGCGCCACGGCTGGCAGGATTTCATGCGCTTCTGGCATGTGAAGAGCGGGCGGAAGTAAGGGAAGATGGTAGAGCGGAAGTGCTTTTTCGCCCTCATCCGTCGCCTACGGCGCCACCTTCCCCCTCAAAGGGGAAGGCCTACAAAAGCCCTGCCAATCTCTAAAAAGTGCTTCTGGCATTTTAGACATCAATATTCAGAGTAAAGCGGAAGAAGTCTGCACAATAGCTTCCCCCTCAAAGGGGAAGGCTTACAAAAGCCCTGCCAATCTCTAAAAAAGTGCTTCTGGCATTTTAGACATCAATATTCAGAGTAAAGCGGAAGAAGTCTGCACAATAGCCTTCCCCTTCAAGGGGGAAGGTGGCGCCGTAGGCGACGGATGAGGGAGTTCCGTCACCACTAACCTGAACCATTTCTATCCGGTAGCGGGAGAGAAGCGACAGCTGTCCAAATCCCGCTTGACGGGATTTGGCTCGGAGCAGCCGGAATTCGTAGAGCGTATACGGCTACAAAGAATCCGTACAACAAAAAAGCAGGGGTAAAATTCCCCTTAATTAAAGTTCTTGAAGGTTCTTAGGAAACTTCTTTCAAGAAGTTTCCTAAGCAGGGTTTGGGACAGAGTCCCAAGGTCTTAAAGGAGGTACAATGAACACAGAGCGCATCGCCACCGCAACATTCGGACCGGGAGGGAACGGCGAGTGGTTTTACGCGGACGGAAAGAAGTCCACAACACAGTCCCCCGAGTGGGTCGCGGAAAAGGGACTGGACGCATTCGAATATGAAGCGGGAAACGGAATCAGCGCAGGGGAAGCGTCCCTCCGGGCAGTCGGAGAGAAAGCAAAGCAGGCGGGCGTCCTCATGTCCCTCCATACCCCCTATGTCATCTCGCTTTCGGGAACCGACCCCGAAAAACGGCTGAAAAGCCTGGAGTATATCCGCAAAAGCCTTTGGGCGGCGGAACTGCTCGGCGCGGATACCATCGTCATCCATAGCGGGAGCGCCGCAAAAATCACCCGCGAGGAAGCAATGAAACTGTCCGTTGATACCCTCGAAAAGGTCGCCGCCGATGTGGGAGAGAGCCCCTGCGCAAGACTCGGCATCGAAACCATGGGGAAGGTCAACCAACTCGGCACCCTTGAGGAGGTCATCGAACAGTGTAAAGTTGCGCCCATCTATACCCCCGTCGTCGACTTCGGACACCTCAACGCCCGCGAACGGGGAGGGGCTTTCCCCGATTGCGACAGCTACCGCCGTGTGTTCGATACCATCGCCGAGAAACTCGGGGACAGACACGCCAAATACCTCCATTGCCACTTCTCCAAAATCGAGTATACCGCGGCGGGCGAGAAACGGCACCTCACCTTTGCGGACGAAACCTACGGTCCCGCATTCGAGCCGCTTGCCGAAGCCATCGCGCGCGAAAATGTCTGCCCGCGCATCATCTGTGAATCCGCAGGTACGCAGGCGGAGGACGCACTGTTCATGAAAAACGCCTACCTTGCCGCAAGAAAGGAACTGAGAACCGAATGACGCTTGCCGAACGCTATCTTGCCGCCAAACGCGCCCTGTTTGACGCGGTTTACAACGACCTCAACGACCGCCAGAGAGAAGCGGTCTATACCGTCAATCACCCCCTGCTTGTCCTTGCGGGCGCGGGGAGCGGAAAGACCACCGTGCTCGTCCGCCGCATCGCGTTTATCATCCGCTACGGGAACGCGTATTTCTCGGATACCGTCCCGGACGGCCTGACCGACGAGCAGGTCGACTACCTCGCGCAGGCGGCGAAAACCTGCACGAAAGAGCAGCTCCGCGCAATGCTGGACGCGTTTGCCGAGGATCCCTGCCCGTCCTATGCCGTGCTGGCGATTACCTTTACCAACAAGGCGGCAAAGGAGATCCGGAGCCGCATTGACGCGATGTTCGCCGACGATCCTGCCGCCTGCGAGGAAATTATGACGGGGACCTTCCATTCGGTCTGCGTGCGGATTCTCCGCCGCCATGCCGAAGCCGCAGGGTATCACGCAGGGTTCTCCATCTATGACACCGATGACGGCAAAAAGGCATACGCCGAGGCGCTTAAACGGTGCAGAATCGACGAAAAGCTCCTGCCCGTCAAGTCGGTCGCAAACGCGGTCAGCCGCGCGAAGGACCGCCTCATGACCCCCGAGGACTTTGAGGCCGAGGCGGGCGCGGATTTCCGCATGGGACAGATTGCGCGGGTCTATACCGCCTATCAGCAGATCCTGCGCGAATCCAACGCGCTGGATTTTGACGATATCATCATGCAAACGGTGCTCCTGTTCCGCAGGCATCCCGAGATTCTCGGGTACTATCAGAAGCGGTTCCGCTATGTCTGCGTGGACGAGTATCAGGACACGAACATCGCGCAGTTCGAGCTGACGCGGATGCTTGCCGAGGGAAGGCGGAACCTGATGGTGGTCGGCGACGACGACCAGAGCATCTACCGCTTCCGCGGCGCAACGATTGAGAACATCCTGTCGTTCGACAAGGCGTACCCGGACGCAACGGTCATCCGTCTGGAGCAGAATTACCGCTCCACGCAGAACATTCTGGACGCGGCGAACGCGGTGATTGCAAAGAACAACGGGCGGATGGGCAAAACGCTCTGGACGGCGGCGGGCGCGGGGTCGATGATTCATCTGGTCGGGTGCGAGGACCAGAACGACGAGAGCCGCCGCATCGTGGATACGGTGCAGAAACTGGTGGCGAGCGGGAATGCCTGCTATCGGGATTTTGCGGTGCTGTACCGCATGAACGCGCAGTCGCAGAACATCGAAAAAGCCTTTGCGCGCGCGGCGGTCCCGTATCGGATGCTGGGCGGCACACGCTTCTCGGACCGCAAGGAAATCCGCGACGCGGTGGCGTACCTGCAGCTGATCAACAACCATGACGACAATGTGCGCCTGCTCCGTATCATCAACGAGCCGCGCCGCAAGATCGGACCGAAAACGCTTGAGGCGATTGCGGCGATTGCGGCGGAGCAGGACTGCTCGCAGTTTGAAGTCATCGAGCGGGCGCGTTCTTACGCGGCGCTGAAAAATGCCGCGCCGATGCTGGACGATTTCGCGCGCCTGATCAACGGGCTGACGGCGGACGCGGCGGAGATGCGATTGGATGTGCTGTTTGACGCGATGCTGGACCGTTCGGGCTATCGGCAGATGCTGATTGAGGCGGGCGAAGCCGAAGCGGAACGGCTGGAGAACTTAGAGGAATTCAAGTCGCAGATTCTGGAGTACATGAAAGAGGCGGAGGACGGAAACGAAACGCCGACCCTGACGGGATTCCTCGAGGAAACGGCGCTTGTGGCGGATGTGGACCGCTATGACGAAAGCGCCGACGCGGTGGTGATGATGACGATTCACAGCGCGAAGGGGTTGGAATTCCCGATCGTGTTCCTGCCCGGGATGGAGGACGGCATTTTCCCGGGGATGCAGACGATTGAGGGCGGCGAGAGCGAGATGGAGGAGGAACGGCGGCTGGCATATGTCGCAATCACGCGGGCAAAAAAAGAGCTGTACATCCTGCACGCGGATCAGCGGTTGCTTTACGGGCGGACGGGCTACAACCCGCTGTCGCGCTTTGTGTCCGAGATCCCGCCGTCGCTGATTGAGGAAGAAAAAACGCAGCGCGCGGGCGTTTGGGGGCGTGTGCCGTCGCAGGGGACTTACGGCGGTTTCGGCGCAAAGTCTCCCGCCGCGCAGAAAAAGACCTACTACCGCGAGCAGGACAGCCGCCCGGGCGTTGCTTCCGCAAACAGCGGAAACAGCCGGAACGGGACGGTTCGCGTCATGCTCGGAAGTCCTGCGGCGCCGCGCCCTTCCGCGGCTCCCGCGCGCCAAGCGGCGGCGGTTTTTGCTCCCGGGGACCGTGTTGAGCACATGGTTTTCGGCGCGGGCGAAATCCTTTCCTGCAAAAAGATGGGAGCGGACATCCTTTACGAGGTCATCTTCGAGAAGGTCGGCACCAAAAAGCTGATGGGATCCTTTGCAAAGATGCGAAAGGTGTAAGGGACCGGGAAAAGGCGGCAAAAGCGGAAACGGACTGCATACGGCGAGGGACAAAACAGCAAAACGAAAAGAAAGAAAAGAAAAAAGGAGAAATGAGATGACACAGGTACCAAGAGGGGAATATCCCCGCCCGCAACTGGTGCGGGAGAACTGGCAGTGCCTCAACGGCACATGGGAGTTTGAAATCGACGCAGGGGAAAGCGGAGAAGCGAGGGGACTTCCGACGGCGGAGCGTCTCGGCGGGAAGATCACCGTCCCGTTCTGTCCCGAAAGCCGCCTGTCGGGCGTGGCGCATACCGACTTCATGCGGTGTGTCTGGTACGCAAGGAATCTCGACATCCCCGCCGCATGGAAAGGAAAGCGAATCCTGCTCCACTTCGGCGCGGTCGATTACCTTGCAACCGTCTGGATCAACGGCAAGAAGGTCGGCACGCACGCGGGCGGCTATACGCCCTTCAGCTTCGACATTACCGATTTCCTGAACTTCGAGCATGACCGCGTAACCCTCTCGGCGTTCGACGATGTGCGGTCGCATAATCAGCCCGCAGGCAAGCAGTCCGACCGCTACGCCTCCTACGGCTGCTTCTATACCCGCACCACGGGCATCTGGCAGACCGTCTGGATGGAAGCCGTCGAGGACCTCCATATCAAGAGCCTGCACACCACTCCCGACACCGCCGCCTGCGCGGTCACAACCGAATGCCGCCTTGCGGGCGACCCGACGGGAGCGGATCTTTCCGTCCGCGTCACCTTCGGGGGCAAAGAGGTCGGAACCGCGACAGCAAAGGGAATCACGGGGAACAGCGTTACCGTCACCGTCCCGCCCTCCGAGGAGCACCTGTGGGATGTCGGCGTCGGCAACCTTTACGATGTCGAATACATCCTTGCGCGCGGCGGAAAG
>CAKSUH010000119.1 GCA_934500855.1 uncultured Eubacteriales bacterium | reverse complement strand
GACCTCGTTTGCGAGGCGGGCGCTGAATGCCGTTTGGGCGGCGCACCTGCGTTCCTCGGTCGGAAGTCTTGCGGGAATTCCGTTCGGCGCGGCGGCAAGCGCGCTGATTCTTTACTTTTTGCGCGGCGGGACGGATCTGACCTCCGCTTCCGTCACCCTTCCCGCCACCGTTCTGCTTTCCGTGCTTCCCGCCGTCGGAGAAGAGCGCTCGCTTTCCGATTGCCTGCAGCACGGGCGGCTTACCGCGCCGTTTCTGTTCGGTTTCTGCGGACTGTCTCCCGACCGTTTCGGAGCGGGAGAAACCGTTGGCGTGCGCCGCCGCGCAACGCTCCCCGCAGGGCTTGCGGTCGGGGCGCTGTCGTTGGCTTTGCCGCCGCTTGCCCTGCCGCTTCTGACCGTGTTGCTGTGCCTGTGGTTTCTTTGCCGCGCGGTTCCCGAACTGAGCGCATTGCTTCTTGCACTTTCCTTCCCGTTTCTGCCGCTTCTGCCGCACACGACCGTTCTGCTTGCGTGCGGCGTTGCGTTGTCCTTGGCGGTGTTCTGCGGGAAGTGGCTGAGCGGACGGCGGGAATTCCGATTTGAGGCGATCGACCGTCTCGCGGCGGCGTTTGCGGCGGCGTATCTGTTCGCGGGCGGCACGGCGGGCGCGGTATCCGCACTGTTCGCGTTCGGCGGGTGGTCGGTTTTTCGGAGCATGAGCGGGCAATGGAAGCGGCGGGCAATCGGCGGGCTGACCGTTTCGGCTTCCACGTGTGCGTGTATCGGTATTTGGGAGTATTTCAGCGGGCGCGCGGCGCTCCGTTGGGTGGATATGAGCCGTTTTGGAGACATCGGCGGCAGGGTCTGCGCCACCTTTGACAACCCGAACATTCTGGCGGTTTTCCTGCTTGCCGCATATCCTGCGGCGCTCTGCGGAACACGGTGCTTTGCAAACCGAACGGCGCGCCGCTTCGGCGGTGTGGGGGCTGTTCTGATTGCCGGGTGTACGGTTCTGACATGGTCGCGCGGCGCATGGCTCGGGATGCTGACGGAAACGGTTCTGTTCCTGCTTCTGTCCGATGCAAAAAGTCTGGCGGCGCTGTTCTGTCTGCCGCTTCCCGTCGCGGCGGCGCTCCCATATCTGCCGCACAGCGTAACGAATCGGTTTGCAAGCATCGGGTGCTTTGCGGAAAGCTCGATCCGCTATCGGTTGGAGGTCTGGCGCGGAATTGCGCGGATGATTGCCGCCAACCCGTTCGGAATCGGAACGCGCGAAGCGGATTTTCGCCGCGTCTGGCAGGGGTTTGCGGTTGCGGGAACCGAAACGGTCATGCACGCGCACGCGCTCTTTCCGCAGGTCGCGCTGGAAACGGGGCTTGCGGGCGCGGCGCTTCTGGCGGTGTTCCTGTTCTGTCTGGCGCGCACCTTCCGCCCGCGCGGGTGGTCGGTTGCGGGCTTCGCGGCGCTCGGGGGACTGTTTGTGATGGGCTTGTTCGATCATCTGTGGTACGCGCGGGGAATGCTGTGGCTGTTTTTTGCGATTTCGGCGTGGATTCCCTCGGTGGGAGGGGAGGAAACATGAGGAAGGCGGAAAAACGGTGGAATCTGTTGGATTGGTGCCTGCTTGCGGCGGCGCTTGCCGTGCTGGTCGGCGGCGCGTGGCTGATGCACGCCAAGCCGTGGAAGCAGGCACGGCGCGAGGTGCTGATCTGCATCCTGCGGACTTCTCCGTTTGACGGAGCGACAAAGGAAGCGGGCGTCCTTCCGTGCGAAGGAGATGCCGTACTGACTGCGGCGGGCGGCGAGCGGATCGGTCGGGTGCTGGCAGCCGAAACGCTTCCGCAGATCGTTCTTGCGGCAGACGGAGACGCGCCGGAGCTTGTTCCGTGTCCCGACCGTTATGTTGCGGTGGTTCGCGTGCGGCTGGTGCTTTCCGAACGCTCCGTCGGCGCAAAGCGTGTGGCGGCGGGAGGCAGGGCGGACCTGATTCTCGGCGGGTATTTTGCCTCGGAATGCGAAATTCTGTCGGTGGAGGTGACGGGCGATGCGGAATAAACGCGCAACGGGGCGGATGAATGCCGTTGATTTCGTTCTGCTGGTCCTTTTGTTTCTTTCGGTGTCGGGCATCGGTTTGCGCGCGGTCCGTTCCCGGACCGCCTCCTTTGAGGGCGTTCCGACCGAGGTGTATGCGGTCTGGCGCGCAGCGGATCGGCGGACCGCAGGCTGTCTTGTATGCGGGGAGATTCTGCGGACTGCGGCGGGAGCGGAATTCGGAGAGGTCGTTGCACTCCGGACGGCGGATACGATCCGAACCCTGCAAACCGATTCCGGCACTCTGACGGGAACCGTGCGGAATGACCCGCTGTGCGATGTCTATCTGACCGTCCGCGTCCGGCTGTCCGATACGGACGGTGTCGCAAGACGGGAAAACGGGCAGCCGCTCGCCGCGGGCGCGTCCTACGAACTGTTTGGGGAAAGAACCCGTCTCATTTTGTCCGTTTTGCGGGTCGGAGAGGGGAATGATTCGGAAAATGCCTTCGCAAACTATCCGAAATGCACGAAAAACGGGGGTGCAGATTGTGAAATTGCGTCAGAATAACTATTGATTTTGCCCGCGCTTTTTGGTATACTATAAATGTAAACCTGACGCGCCTATTTTGTGCGGCGTGCATCCATATCTTTTAGAAACGGGGAGCGAACACAGTATGATTTCACGGGAAGTCGTCATCAATAATACCAGCGGTCTGCACGCAAGACCGGCAACCTTCTTTATTCAGAAGGCAAACTCCTATCCTTGCTCCGTTTGGATTGAAAAGGATGACCGTCGCGTCAATGCCAAGAGCCTGCTCGGGGTGCTTTCTCTCGGGATCGCGAAGGGAATGTCCGTAACCCTGATGGCGGACGGACAGAGCGAGGAAGCCGCGCTGAACGGGCTGTGCGAACTGATCGACAGCGGTTTCGCCGAAATCTGAAACAAGCGAGCCTTTCCCATAGCGGCGTGCCGACAGCACGCCGCTATCTGTGTTTTGCGGGGCTTTGCGCCGATCCTGCCGATCCTGCCGATCCTGCCGAAACTGCCGAAAAGGTCACAGAGGTGGTCCGATGAAATATGATGCGGAAACGAATACCGTCAGGCTCCCTGTTGGGGAGCTTTGTCTGCTTGCCCTGCGGGGCGGCGACCTTGACCTTCGCCCGGGGGCGAGGGGGATCGGACTGAGAAGGGCCGCAGAGGGGCAGGAAGCCCACCGTCTGTTGCAAAAGCGCATGACCGAGAACGGCTACGAGATTGAAGTTCCGCTCGTTTGGACCGTTGAGACGGGCGACTTCAAAGTCGAAATCAGCGGCAGAGCCGACGGCGTTTTGCACGGGGATATTCCGGCTGTCGAGGAAATCAAAACCGCCAACGGACGGGTCGACCGCCCGCCGACCGCCCTGCACGAAGCGCAGGCAATGTGCTATGCGTGGATGCTTGCCGAAAGAGAGGGCGCAAGCGCGGTTGAAGTCCGTATGACCAAATACCGCCCCTCCGACGAAGCCTGCGAAACCACCACCGTCACCAAAACCGCAGAGGAACTGGAGGACTACTGCGCGGAACTCATCTCCCGCGTGCTCTGGCGGGCGGGGTATGTCGCGGAACGCGCAAGGGTACGGTTGCCTGCGGCGGTTGCCTGCCGGTTTCCGTACAGAAGCCTGCGCGAGGGGCAGGAAACACTGCTCGGTGAATGCTACCGGGATATCCGTCACGGCAGGCGGCTGTTCGTCGAAGCCCCGACTGGCATCGGAAAAACCGTGTCCGTGCTTTATCCTGCGGTTCGCGCGATCGGAGAAGGTTCCTGTGACCGTGTTTTTTACCTGACCGCAAAGGCAAGTGCCAGACAGGAAGCGTTCCGTGCCGCAAGGGACATCTATGCGGCGGGCGGACATCTGCGAACCGTTATCCTGACCTCGCGTGACCGCATCTGCCCGGACCCTGCGGCTCATGAGGACCCCTGCGGTATCACCGCACACTGCAACCCGCTGATGTGTCCGCGCGCGGCGCGTTTTTTCGACCGCGTTCCGACCGCGCTGTGCGACCTGCTTGACCGCGGCAACGGATTTACGCGTGCCGTGATCGAAAAAGCGGCGGAGGACTACGGACTCTGCCCGTATGAATTGCAGTTGGAACTGTCGGAATTCTGCGATATCCTCATCTGCGATTACAACTATGTGTTTGACCCGCAGGTTTATCTGCGACGGTATTTTTCCGAAGATGCGCCCGCAGAACGGAATGTGTTTCTGATAGACGAGGCGCACAACCTTGCGGACCGTGCCCGTTCGATGTATTCTGCGGAACTGACTCTGACCCTGGCGGAGGCGGCATGGTGCGCGCAGGAATCCACCGGGCGGGACGGTTCGGCATGGAAACCCGCACTGGGAGAGCTGATTGCCGATCTGCGCGCCTGTCGCGGACTCTGCCGTGAGGGGGCGGAGACCGACAGTGAAGGTGTGAAGCACGGGTACTACATCACGCACGGAACGCGGGATACGCTGATCCACTGCGCGGAGGCGTGCCGCGACGCGCTTTCATCCGTTCTGCAGACGGGAGAGGTCCCGCCGGAATGTGTGGCGCTCGGCGCGGCGCTGAAACGATTTACCGTGATTGCGGGTCTTTACGATTCGCACTTTCTGACCTTTATCGAACGGCACGGACACGAAGTGGCGGTACGGTTGGTCTGCCTTGACCCGTCGGAGGTACTGGACGCGGCGCTGGCTCGTGCAAAGGCGGCGGTCTTTTTCTCGGCTACGCTGACCCCGCCCGATTATTTCGCAAAAATTCTCGGCGGCGGAAAGGGCGCGGTGCGGCTTTCGATCCCGTCTCCGTTTGATCCCGCCAATCTCTGCCTTGCGGCGGTGACGGGGGTCAGCACGCGTTACGGGGACCGCGAAAAAAGCGCAAAAAAAATTGCCGCCTGCATTGCGGCATCAGTCTCCGGAAAGCGCGGAAACTATATGGTCTTTTTTCCGTCCTATGAATACCTCGGACGCGTGCTGGAGGTGTTTCGCGCGCGGTATCCGTCGGTGGAGATTATCGAGCAGACGGTCAGCCCGGGACAGCGCGGACGGGAGGACTTTCTTGCGCGCTTTGTCGATGACGGAAAACTGCGCGTCGGCTTCTGCGTGTTGGGCGGGTCGTTTTCCGAGGGCGTGGACCTGCCGGGCGGCAGGCTCATCGGCACGGTGGTGGTCGGCGTGGGACTCCCGGGACTTTCGAGCGAGCGGAACATCCTGCGCGAATACTACGACGAAAACGGCGCGGCGGGCTATGATTACGCCTACACCTATCCCGGCATGAACCGCGTTCTGCAGGCGGTGGGGAGGGTCATCCGCCGCGAAACGGACCGCGGCGTTGCCGTCCTGATAGACGACCGTTGGCGCGAGGATCGCTTCCGCTGCCTCTTTCCTGCGCATTGGAACGGAATCCGATATGCAGGAAATCAAAAAGAACTTGCAAATATTGTGTCTGAATTTTGGTCAAAAGACGGC
>CAKSUH010000118.1 GCA_934500855.1 uncultured Eubacteriales bacterium | reverse complement strand
GCGGCACAACGGTGCAACGGCGACCGCAGAAACCAACCATTGCCGCGGAGTCGAACCCCGCAGGGGCGCCAGCAGGCGGGATCTCGGCAGTGCGTAAGGGCGCACAGACATTCAATTCTCTCTGTCAAAGACTAAAATTCTATCCCACACGCAACATCAACCTCCGTGTCATCTCTGAGCAAACGCCAGCAGGCGGGATCTCGGCACTCACGCAAGGGAGAGCATAGACAGGCAGAGAGTCTCTATCAAAGACTATTTTCTATCCCTCACGAAACAACCCACCTCCGTGTCATCTTTGAGCAAACGCCCGCAGGCAGGATCTCGGCACCATGTAAAAATCTATGGTAGCAGTCAACAAGTAACATTATTCCTAATGATAGACGCTCACTTCAAGGTCGAAATCCACAGAGTGCGACCCCGCGTCACTCCACATATTCCACCCACCAAACGGGCGCGAAGCCGCACTTTGCAATAAATCCGCACCTCCGAATCCCTCCAAGGTTTTCCCAAGGTCTTTTCACCCCGAATTAGCACTCGGGCGAGATGTTTACAAAAAGTTCATAAGAAAATTTGCAAAAGCCCTTGACAAAACGCTGAAAAAGTGGTAAATTGATACCATAGATTAGCACTCGGATGTTTAGAGTGCTAAAATGCCGAAAAAGAGAAGGAAGGAGGGGTCGATGTTGGAACCGAAGGAATTGAGCGAGCGGAAAAAGCAGATACTCAAAGCGGTGGTCGACGCACATATCGAAGGCGGAGAACCGGTCGGGTCCAAAGCGGTCCTCCAAACGGGACAGCTCGGGTGCTCCTCCGCGACTGTCCGAAACGAAATGGCGGAACTGGAGGAGATGGGATACCTCGAGCAACCCCATGCCTCGGCGGGACGCGTCCCGAGCGAGATGGGCTATCGGTTCTATGTCAACTCCCTTTTGGAGCATTACGCCATGACGGCGGGCGAGATCGCACAGATCAATCACCTGTTGCGGGTCAAAATGGGAGAATTGGACCAGATCCTGACGGCTGCTTCCAATCTTGCGTCCTCGCTGACCAATTATACGGGATTTGCGGTGCGCCCCAAACTCGGGTCGGTGACCGTCATGAAGTTCGAGGGCATCTATCTGGAGAGCGACCACTTCATTCTGGTTGCGGTTCTCTCAACGGGGAGCGTCAAGACCAAGCATATTCATCCGAGCCTGCCCGTTGCGCAGGAGACGGTTGAGGCGCTGACCGAAACGCTCAACCGCTACCTGCCCGGACTGACTGCCGACCGCATCACACTTTCCACCATTATGGAAATGGAGAATGACCTCGGAGAGAACGCCGCGCTGGCAGGGCAGACCGTCAAGGTCATTTACGAACTGCTCCGGGAAGCGGACGAAGGAGAAATGAAGGTCAGCGGTATTAACCACCTGCTCCAATATCCCGAGTACAGCGACAGAGGACAGTTTCAGGAACTGCTCGGCGCACTGGAGAAAAAGGAGGACATCCTCGATCTGGTCTCGCGCAGTCAGGCGGGCGATGATATCAATGTTCTGATCGGGTCGGAGAGCCGCGTGGAGGTTATGAACAACTCCGCACTGGTCTTTAAGCCGATCGTCAAGGACGGAAAAACGCTGGGCGCCATCGGCGTGCTGGGACCGAGACGGATGGACTACGCAAAGGTGCTTGCAACCCTGCAGGGGCTGAGCGGAAACATCGAGGACATCATACGGTCGAAACAAACGAGTGAAAGCGAGGGAGAAAGCCCCAATGAGCAATGAAGAAAAAAACGGGAGCGCCACGGCGGAAAAGGAAATGCCGCAGACGGACTCCGTAAAGAATGAAAATAAAGAGAAGGATGCAAAAAAGCGACTGAAGAAGCTGGAAAACGAGGTCGCGGAGCTGAAAAAGCAATTGGAAGCGGCAAAGGAAGCCTCGGCGGCGGAGAATGACAAATACCTGCGCATGATGGCGGAATACGACAACTTCCGAAAGCGGAGCGCAAAGGAAAAAGAGGGCATTTACACCGACGCTTACAGCGACTGCGTGAAGGTGCTCCTGCCGGTTCTGGACAATCTGGAGCGGGCGGAGAAATGCGATCAGCTTGACGGGCTGAAAAAAGGCGTGGAGATGACGCTGAAGGAATGCCGCGCAGCGTTTGAAAAGCTCGGCGTGACCGAAGTGGAAACGGATCATTTCGATCCGAATCTGCACAATGCAGTGATGCATATTGAGGATGACAGCCTCGGAGAGTCTGCAATCGTTGAGGTGTTCCAGAAGGGATACCAAAAGGACGGCAAGGTCATTCGGTACGCGATGGTAAAAGTCGCAAACTGAGTGTTGATGATAGATTCAAATGATAATAATTAAGAGTATCTGTTGATACGGAGGGATTTATTATGGGAAAGATTATCGGTATTGATTTGGGAACAACAAACTCTTGCGTGGCGGTTTACGAAGGCTCTGAGCCGATCGTGATTCCGAACCCCGAGGGCGCGCGCACAACGCCGTCTGTCGTGGCATTCTCCAAGACGGGCGAGAGAATGGTGGGTCAGGTTGCAAAGAGACAGGCAATCACCAACCCCGACCGCACGATCATCTCGATCAAGCGGCAGATGGGCACAACCTATAAGAAGGAAATCGACGGCAAGTCCTATACGCCGCAGGAAATTTCGGCAATGATTCTGCAGAAGCTGAAGGCGGATGCGGAAGCATACCTCGGCACGACGGTCAGCCAGGCGGTTATCACCGTCCCGGCGTATTTCTCGGACGCACAGCGTCAGGCAACCAAGGACGCGGGCAAAATCGCGGGTCTGGAAGTGCTGAGAATCATCAACGAGCCGACGGCGGCGGCGCTTGCCTACGGCATGGATAAGGAAGCAAACCAGAAGATCATGGTCTTTGACCTCGGCGGCGGCACATTCGATGTGTCCCTCTTGGAGATCTCGGACGGCGTGTTCGAGGTGCTTGCCACCAACGGCGATACCCACCTCGGCGGCGACGACTTCGACCAGAGAGTCATCGACTGGATGGCGGATCGCTTCCAGCACGAGCACGGCATTGACCTGCGCAAGGATAAGATGGTTCTGCAGAGACTGCGTGACGCGGCGGAGAAGGCAAAGATCGAGCTGTCCGGCATGACCAGCACTTCGATCAACCTGCCGTTCATTACCGCAACGGCGGAGGGACCGCTCCACTTTGAAGCGACCCTGACCAGAGCCGAGTTCGACCGCATCACGGCGGACCTCGTGGAGCGCACGATGGTTCCGACCAAGAAGGCGTTGGCGGACGCGGGTCTGAATGTGAACCAGATCGACAAGGTGCTTCTGGTCGGCGGTTCGACGAGAATTCCCGCGGTTCAGGAAGCCGTGAAGAAGTTCATCGGCAAGGAGCCGTTCAAGGGCATCAACCCCGACGAATGCGTTGCAATCGGCGCGGCAATTCAGGGCGGCGTGCTCGGCGGTGAGGTCAAGGACCTGCTGCTGTTGGATGTTACCCCGCTGTCGCTCGGTATCGAGACGCTCGGCGGTGTGTTCAATAAGATCATCGATCGGAACACCACGATTCCCGTGAAGAAGAGCCAGGTTTACTCCACTGCGGCGGACGGTCAGACCTCGGTTGAAATTCATGTCCTGCAGGGCGAGCGCGAGATGGCGGCGCACAACACCACGCTGGGGCGCTTCATCCTCGACGGCATTACGCCCGCACCCCGCGGCGTGCCGCAGATTGAGGTCACCTTCGATATCGACGCAAACGGCATCGTGAATGTCACCGCAAAGGATAAGGGTACGGGTAAGGAACAGCACATCACCATCACTTCTTCCACCAACATGAGCAAAGAGGACATCGAGCGCGCCGTGAAGGACGCGGAGAAGTTCGCGGAGCAGGATAAGAAGGAGAAAGAGGCGGTGGATGTCCGCAACCGCGCCGAGAGCATGATCTTCCAGAGCGAAAAGACGCTGACCGATCTTGGCGACAAGGCGGACCCGGCGGACGCACAGACGGTGAAGGATGCGATTGAGAAGCTGCGCGAGACCCTGAAGGGCAACGACACCGAGGCGATCAAGGCGGACACCGAGGCGGTTGAAAAGGCATTCTACAAGATTTCCGAGAAGCTGTACAGCCAGCAGGCGGGCGCGCAGGGCGCTGACCCGAACATGGGCGGCAACGCAGGTTCCGACAACGGCGGAAACGACGGCGGCACCTACTACAACGCCAACTACGAGGATCATTCGCAGCAATAAGCTGTATATCTACGGGAAAGGGCTTCGGCTCTTTCCCGTTGCGGTGTTTACGGTGTGACCGAACTATCACAAGGAGTCGATCGGATGGCAGAGAAAAGAGATTACTACGAGGTTCTGGGCGTTGACAAAAACGCCGACGCGGGGACCATCAAGAAAGCATACTATCAGCTGGCAAAGAAATACCACCCCGATGCGAATCCCGGGGACAAGGCGGCTGAGGAAAAATTCAAGGAAGCGAACGAGGCGTATGCCGTTCTTTCCGACGCGGACAAGCGTGCGAAGTACGACCAATTCGGTCATGCGGCGTTTGACCCCTCGATGGGCGGCGGCAACGGCGGATTCGGCGGCTTTGGCGGATTCGAGGACTTCGACCTCGGCGACATTCTGGGCGGAATGTTCGGCGGTGCGTTCGGAGGAGGACGGTCGCGCAGGAGCAACGGTCCGATGCAGGGCGAGGACATCGCCCTGAGCGTAACGGTTACATTTGAAGAAGCGGCGTTCGGCGTGAAAAAAGATGTTTCCTACAGCCGCGTCTGCCGTTGTCCCGACTGTCGCGGAACGGGTGCGGCAAACGGCGAGACCCCGCAGACCTGCACGGCATGCGGCGGTTCGGGTCAGGTCAAGCGGATTCAGCGCATGGGCGGGATGTCCTTCCAGACCACGGCGACCTGCGAGGCTTGCCACGGCGCGGGAAAGATCATCAAGACCCCCTGCGCGAAGTGCCGCGGGAGCGGGATGGTGCGAGAAACAAAGCGCCTGACCGTTTCGATTCCGGCAGGTATCGACAACGGCGAGCGGATCGCTCTGCGCGGGCAGGGCTGTGACGGCAGAAACGGCGGACCTGCGGGCGATCTGATTATCACGGTCGGAGTCCGCAAGCACAGTTTCTTCGAACGGGACGGCTACAATCTGCTTTGCGAGATTCCGCTGACGATTCCCGAAGCAACGCTCGGCGCCGAGATCAAAGTCCCCACGCTGGAAGGCGAGCTGCCTTATACGATTCCCGAGGGAACGCAGACGGGAACGGTATTCACGGTGCGCGGCAAGGGGATTCCTTATGTCAACAGCTCCCGCCGCGGCGACCTGATTTTCCGCGTGAATGTGGAGATTCCGAAGGGCTTGAACGACAAGCAGAAGGAAGCGATGCGCGCGTTCGCCGACTCGTGCGGCGAGGTGAACTACGCCAAGCACAAACAATTCTTCCGCAAGATTTTCGGACAGGGGAAGAAGTAAGGGGAAAGACCTTGGAGGGAGAAGGGAAGACCTTGGAGGGAGAGAGC
>CAKSUH010000117.1 GCA_934500855.1 uncultured Eubacteriales bacterium | reverse complement strand
AGCGTATCCAGGAAACCTATATGATGGATATTTTCAAGACCGGTAACGCGTTTATCGCGTATCCCGATCCCGCAAAGAATCTGTCTGCGGATGTCTGGGAAATCGGCAAAAAGCAGAACCGCGATGCGCTGGTCGAGCCGCTTCTCAACTTTGATTTTGCGGCACTCGTAAAGTCGACTGCTGCCGCGGCGTCGGGCGATCCCAAACCCGGTTCGGTCGGATACGCTTATAACTGGACTACGGGCTATTCCCGCGAGGTGCTGGCGCAGAACCCTTACCTCAAGGATTGGCTTGACAGCTCCGACCGCGCGGGAAAAGGCGTGTACGCTCTTCATACCTGCGCAAGCAACAACGGTCAGACTCTTAACGCAACGGTTTACTTCTACAATAACAACATTACCAACGCGGATGTTCGTGTGACAGACGGTGACGGTGCCGTCAATGTCAGTTACGGCGGAAGCGCGGGTGACGGATACGAGATCACGGTTATCAATTTCAGCGGAAAGAAGAACTCTTCCAAGTTGAATTGGACTTATACTGCGGGCGGCAATACCGATGCGGCGAAGGTTACCTATCGGAATGCTCGGATTGCATTTGATTTCTTCAACACCGATACCTACAATGTGAATGTGACGATGCTGACCAAGGCGATGATCGCCGAAAACGCAACGGCAATTGAGTGGGTCAAGGCGCAGAAGGGGACCGAAGCTGTGGTCGGAACCTATACCGCAAATAACTCGGAAGGCGGCAAGACTTACACTTATCTGGTCTATGCACCGACCATCACCAACAAATACAGCGTTGAAATGATGCCCTCCGGGACCGACAAAAAACTTGATCTGGCGGTCAACTACATCAGCGACGCTTCGGGTAAACTCAGCGACTCGGATGCCAAGTATGCGCTCTTCCTTGTTACGGTGCGCGCCGACAGCGATGTGGCGGTCAATATCAGTCTGAACGGACTGAACAAGACCGAGAAGGCGCTTGCGACCGATCCGAAACTTTCGTTCTGCGGAAAACTGGATGTGGAACAGCTCAAGTACTTTGACAGCCTGACACGGAAGGTGGAAGCCCTTGTGAAGGCGGCTACCGATGAGGAGCAGCTGAAGAAGATCGTTAACGATCTCGGCGTTCTGTTCAAGACCCGCGAGAACCAGCCGTTTGACAACGAGGCGTTGCAGACGGAACTGGCGGCAGAGCTTACCACCGACGAGGTCAAGGCTCTGGCGGCGGAACTGGATCTTGCACACTTCTACTGGAGCCTGCTGAGTGCCACAAGCACCGAAACGGTTAAGCACAAGGAAAACAAGACCGAGACGGTCAAAGTAGACGGAAAAGATGTAGAGAAAATCACTGTCGTGGATGCGGAAAAGAATCCCGTAAGCGGCGAAGCGTACTACTACTTCGACTCCGCGTATTCGATTTACTACAAAGAGTGGGCTTCCAAATAAAGCCGAAACAAAGCGCCCCGCAGGCAATTGCCTGCGGGGCGTATGTTTTTTACCGTCGGAGGAACAATAAAGGGGAAGATCGCAAAGGAGAATGGGTTCATGTGGGGAATTGCAATTGTGGGATGCTTTGCGGCGGTGATGCTGTTGATTCCTCCGGTCGGTAGGCTGTCATGGAAGATTGGCGCAGTGGATGTTCCGCGCGATTGGCGCAGAATGCACGCCGACAGTGTGCCGCGTGCGGGCGGCATTGCGATGTTGGCGGCGATAGGTGTGTGTTGGATTCTGTTTTGCCCGCACAACGCGGAATATGCGGCGGGGCTTGCGGGAGGACTTGCCGTGTTCTGCATCGGTCTGGCGGATGATATCCGCCCGCTGTCCGCATGGGTACGGTTGGGCGTCCAGTTGCTCGCGGCGGTTACCGCGGTTGTCGGCATGGGAATTCCCGTTTCCGTTCGTGCGGTTGTTGCGGTGCTGTGGCTGGTCGCGCTGACGAACGCGCATAATCTGATTGACGGTCTGGACGGCTTATTTGCGGGGAGTGCAACGGTTGAAGGGGTTGGGATCGCGCTTGTTCTGCTCCTTTCGGGAATGGGTGCGCGTGCGCTTCCGCCGCTTCTGATTTCCGCAGCTTGTCTTGGATTTCTGCGCTATAACCGTCCGCCCGCCGAAATTTTCGCGGGTGACTGCGGCTCCGGTTCAATCGGCTTTCTGCTCGGTTTCGTTGCGCTTCCCGCATTGTCGGCACCGACATGGCGGCTTGGGACGCTGGCGCCGCTGTTTGTGTTTGCCTATCCGCTGACCGACCTGACAGCGGCGGTTGCGCGGCGGTTGCTCGGAGGGAAAAGTCCGTTTGCGGCGGACCGCGCCCATCTGCATCACCGCATCTGTGCCATGGGGGTATCAACGGGAGCCTGTGCGATGATTCTGATTTCTCTGAATTTCGTGCTGAATCTGTTCGGCGTTCTGCTCACCCGCTCGGATTACGCTGTTTTTGCGGTCGGTGCGGCACTCGGCGCCTTGCTGTTCCTGCTCGGAGTACGGTATGCGTTGTTGCGGTATGCCGACAGACATGAATTGAAAGAAAACGGGAAAAAAGCGAAATCTTTACGAAACGCTTGAAAAGGTGCGGAGAGTGTGGTATAATAAGACAACAAGGGATGAAACGGAGCGAAAAATGGAAACGAATCGGACAGAGAAGCAAAAAAGGAGCGGGGGTTCCCGACGGGATTTTGTTCTGCGGGTCTGCGCGGTGGTTGCTGCGGCGCTTTTTGTGGCGTATTCGATTGCGGATCCTCGGTTTTTCGATGATGCGAAAAAGCAGGAACTGTTGAAATCCGTTATTTCCCGCGCCTGCGGATCGGCGGTGTTCCTGTTCGTTTTGCTCTATCTGCACTTTCGGCTTCTCACAAAGCCGACCGTTGCCTGCCTTTCCGCCTTTCTGCCTGCGCTTGCCGTGGTGGTCAACAACTTTCCGTTTCTGTCTGCGGCGCGGGGTGACGCGTATCTTTTGCGCGGTGACCTCGTATGGCTTTACGCCGTTGACGCGCTGTTGATCGGCGTGTTTGAGGAACTGGCGTTTCGGGGGATGCTTTTCCCGATTCTTCTGGAAACAAGGCGGGGGACAAGCCGACAGATTTTCCGTACCACCGTTACCGTTTCCGCCGTGTTCGGGTTGGTGCATCTGGTCAACCTCTTCGAGGGCGCGGGCATCGGACCGACCCTGTTGCAGGTGGGGTATTCCTTTCTGATCGGCGGGATGTGCTCCGTTGTCCTGCTGAAAAGCGGGAATCTGCTCCTGTGCGTCCTGCTCCACGCGGTGTACGATTTCTGCGGCGGACTTTATCCGACCCTTGGCGCGGGCGTGTGGTGGGATACCCCGACCGTTATCTGGACTGCGGTGCTCGGAACGGCGGTGTTCGTATGGATGATGTACCTGCTTTTACATATCCGCCCCGAGGAAGCCGACAGACTCTATCCGAAAAAGGAGAAACCGGAATCATGAATACCATTCGCATTCAAAAGAAGCAGACCCAACTGATTGCTCACCGCGGGCTTAGCGGTCTGGAAGCGGAAAACACCCTTTGCGCATTTGTCGCGGCGGGAAACCGTTCCTATTTCGGCATCGAGACCGATGTTCACCGTACCTCGGACGGACAGTTTATCGTTGTCCATGATAACGATACGGCACGGGTGGCAGGGAACGCGCAGGTGTATGAGGTGGAGCGCACCGACTATGCAACTCTGCGGAGCCTGCCGCTGTTGGATCGGAACGGAAAGGCAGGACGGGTGGACCTGCGTCTGCCGAGTCTTGACGAATACATCGAGTGCTGTCAAAAATATGAAAAGACTTGTGTACTTGAGCTGAAGAACCGCATGGAAAAAGCGGATGTCAAAGAGATTGCGGAACGCTTTCGCGCGGCAGGATATCTTGACCATGTGATTTTTATCTCGTTTTGTTTTGAAAATCTGGCGGATCTGCGCGAGATTTACCCGGATCAGCCCTTACAGTATCTGACGCGGGAATTGCGGGAGGATCTCTTTGAGGCGGCACACGCCTGCCGTATCGACCTTGATACCGATTGGAGAAGCGTGACAAAGGAATGGGTCGACCGTCTGCACGCGGCGGGCATGAAGCTCAATACATATACGGTGAATGACCCGAAGGTTGCGGAGCGGTTTGCGGATTGGGGCTTGGACTATATCACCACGAACATCCTTGAGTAAAATGACGAAAATTTCGGAATCCTGTACAAAAAACATCCCCGCGCGATTTCGCGCGGGGATGTGTCCGTCTTTAGAGGTTTTATCCTTCGGGGGTAATCAACCCGTATGCTCCGTCCCGACGGGCGTAAACCACACAGGTCTTTCCGGTCTCTCCGTTGTTAAATACAAAGAACTGATGCCCGAGCAGATTCATCTGCAGAATCGCTTCCTCGGGAGTCATGGGCTTGATGGGAAATGTTTTGACCCGGATAATCGTTTCTTCGTCCTCTTCCGCTTCCTCTCCGGTGCTGAAGAGATCTTCGGGCATCACTTCCAGACCTCCGGTGCGCAACTGTTTTGCCACGCGGGTCTTGTTGCGGCGGATCTGGCGTTCGATTGCGCTGATTGCCTCGTCCAGAGCGGTGCGGAAGCTGTCTGCGCCGACCTCACTGCGGAACAGTGTGTTGGCGGCGGAAATCGTGATTTCGAGGTTCTTCTCATTATGTTTGCAGGAGAGCGTAACGGTTGCGTCACCCTCGCCCGAAAAATACTTGTCGAGTTTCGCCAGTTTGCGTTCGATCAGGTCCTTCATTTCTTCGTACACATTCATCTGTCTGCCAACTACGGTAATCTTCATGGTTTGTTCCAACCTTTCCTATGAATTGCGAACGGCGGATCGTCCTTCGCATCTTCAGTATACCACAAAAACATCTTCCTGTAAAGATGGAACAAATATTTTTTACATAACGGAAAAATATTTGTCCAACCTGATAAAAAGGGCATCGAAAAATATCGGTGTCCCTCTTGACAGAACAGGAAAAATCTGATATAATGAAAGATGGACAATGCCGTGAAGATCACGGCGCACGCAAAACCGAGGTGCGAAATGAACGAAACCGAACAGACCCTGAAAAAACTGCGGGAAAAGATCGCCTACCATGCAAAGCGCTATTATGTGGACGACGATCCCGAAATTTCGGACTATGAATATGATCGGATGTATGCCGAACTCCTGAAACTGGAAGCGGAACATCCGGAATTGGACGATCCGTCCTCACCGTCCCATCGCGTGGGCGGAAAACCGCTTGAAAAATTCAGCAAGGTAACGCACACCGTACAGATGAATTCGCTGTCGGATGTGTTTTCTTTTGATGAACTTCAGGCATTTCTCGACCGCGTTGCGGCAGTCCTGCCGGATGCTGCCTATTCGGTGGAACCGAAAATTGACGGACTGTCGGTTGCTCTGCATTATGAGAACGGCGTGTTCGTGCAGGGCGCAACGAGAGGGGACGGCTTCGTCGGCGAGGATGTCACGCAGAACCTGCGCACGGTGTTCTCCATCCCCCTGACCC
>CAKSUH010000116.1 GCA_934500855.1 uncultured Eubacteriales bacterium | reverse complement strand
GACGGTGAAACCGAAGAAGGGAAGGACATGGAATATGCAGGAAAACACAAAACCGAACCGGGTCAGCCGACTGACCGAACGATTGGGGGAAAAGGACCCTGCCGCAAGCCGCCGCAGGCTGGTATGGCTCGGGAAACAGCTGATGCTTGGCGGCATGGCGTATCTGATGGGGCTTGGACGGCTTGCGTTTGACACCCGACCGTTCGGCATCGCTCTGCTGTGCGCTTCGGGCGGGCAGGCGACGGGCATTCTCGGCGGGCTGATTCTTGCGGAGGTGGCGCTTGGGGAGAATCCCGTGCCGATGATCGTGGTTTACACGGTGGCGGCTGCGGTGCGCCTGACCTCGCGGATTCTGATGGAGTCTCCCGTGACGGCGGTCACGCGTCCGGAGGCTTTGCGGCAGTTGCTGAACCCCGCGCCCGCCGCCGTTCGGACAGGCTCTTCCGCCCGCGCCTCGGGCGGGTGGCGGACGGCGCTCGGCGAACAGCTTCGCGCGACCTTTTCCGAGAGTCTTGCTCTGCGGAGCGCAACTGCGGCGGTGGGAATGCTGACCGTTTCGATGGCGCGGGTCATCTCGGGCGGATTCCGCTTCTACGATTGGTTTGCAATGGCACTCGCGGTCACCGTTGCGCCCGCGGCGGTGATTCTGTTCTCCAATGCACTGGAGGGCAGACGCGACCGCTATCTGCTCTATCCGGTTTCGGCGGGCTTTCTGATGGCGGCACTGGTCCGGTCTGCGGACTTTGCCGAGATTGCGGGGGTTCCGGTTTCGCTCCTGCTCGCCCTGCTGCTCAGCCTTGCCACCGCGTGTTTTGCGGGCGTCTGGTACGGAGCCGCGGCGGGTGTGATTTGCGGCATTGCCTGCCGCCCCGTCCTGATTCCCGCTTTCCTGATTGCCGCGCTCATCTGCGGCGGTCTGCGCGGGCGCGGAAAGGGGACGGTCGGAATTCCGCTTGCCTGCCTCGGTGCGCTCGGGTGGTCGGTCTACATTCTCGGTGCGGCGGAGGCGGCTGTTTTGCTCCCCGCATATCTTGCGGTCGGAACGGTGATGACGCCGGTGCTCGGTTTTGCCGATCGCCGTGCGGACGGAGCCGCTCCCGCAGTCGGGGACGGAGAGACTGCGCTCTCCCTGCGGCAGGTACGCGACCGTCACGAGGACAGCAACGGACGGTTCCGCGACCTCTCGGATGCGTTTTCGGGACTGTCGGAGATGTTCTACAATCTCAGCGACCGTCTGCGACGCCCCGGTACGCTGGACCTGCGCCGTATTTGCGATTCCTCGTTTGACGCGGTCTGCGCCGATTGCCCGAACAAAACCGTTTGCTGGGGGCTGGAATATTCCGAAACGCTTGCGGTAATGGGTGCGCTGATCGCTCAGCTGCACACCAAAGGGCGCGTGGATGACGGGCAGATTCCCGAACATCTGCGGCATCGGTGCCGCTCCATGGACCTGATCCTGCGGCAGATCAACGCGGGCTGTGCGCGCCTGACGGGGGAATTGCTTCGGAGCAGTCGGACCGAGGTTCTGGCAATGGACTACGAAGCGGCGGCAAGCCTGATCAACGATGCGCTGGCAGAGGACGGCGGCGAATACCGTTCGGATCCCGAGCTTGAGAACCGCGTGAGCGTTTATCTGCGCGACGCGGGCATCGGGTTCGGGAGCGTGACGGTCTACGGCAGGCGCCGCAGGCAGATCTTCGTCCGCGGCGTTGACACCGAGCGGGCAAGAATTTCGCTCGACACCCTGCGCGGAGACCTTGGCGAGATGTGCGGGTCGGTGCTCGGAAAGCCGACCTTTGAAGTGGAGGACGGAACCTCCTCGATGCTCCTTCAGGCGCAGAGGCGGCTTTCGGTGGCGGGGGCGCAGTACAACCTTGCCGAGGAGGAGGTCAGCGGCGACACCGTAAACCTGTTTGCAAACCGCAAGGATTACTTTTACGCCCTCATCAACGACGGGATGGGCGCGGGCAGGGAAGCGGCGCTGACCTCGGGGTTATGTTCGGTTTTTCTCGAAAAAATGCTCCGCGCAGGGAACCGTGCGGCAACCGCCCTGCGGATGCTCAACAATCTGATCCTTTCCCGCTGTCCCGACAGCGAGCGGGAGTGTTCCTCAACGGTGGACCTGATGGAGCTGGACCTGATTACCGGAAAAGCCTCATTCATCAAGAGCGGCGCCGCCCCCAGCTTCATTGTGCGGGAGGGGACGGTCCGCCGCCTTCAGGCAGGCAGTGCGCCCATCGGAATCATCCGTAAGCTGGATGCGCAGACAACGGAATTCGATCTGCGCGCGGGGGACACGGTCGTCATGGTAAGCGACGGAATTCTTCAGGACGATCCCGAGTGCGAGTGGCTGACCGCCTATCTGGCTTCCTGCGGCACGCGCGAGCCGGAGGGAATCGTTTATGATATTTGCAGTCACGCGGCGGGCTTTCCCGCACATGACGATTGCTCGGCGCTTGCCCTGCGCATCGGCACGGCAGAGTGAGCATTGTTGCATACGGGCAAAAACCGGAATGTATTTCCCGGGGCGGGCTTCTTTACGGGAGTCGGCTCCGGGATTTTCCTTTTTTATTTTTTGTTGCCTCCGCTTTCCGAAAAAAGTGAAAAAAAGCATTTACAAACTACGGAAAACATGATATAATATACTATGGATAAATAGATTGAATTTCCCTGCGGGGACGGAACGGAGAAAAAGCGGAAATGGAACATTCGATTTGTCAAACGATCAGGGACCTGATCGCGTATGCGGAAACCTGCGGGCTTGCGGATCCGCGTGATCGGGTCTATTTTGAAAACCGACTGATGGAAAAACTGCACATCGGTGTATTTGAAGGCGCGGGAGAGCCGACCGGGCGCCCGCTTGAAGAAATGCTCGGGGAACTTTGCGATTACGCCGTGGCAAACGGGGTCATCCCCGACAACGGCGTAACGGGACGCGATCTGTTCGACACCGAGCTGATGGGAATCCTGACCCCGCTCCCGAGCAGGGTCATTGACGAATTCAACCGCCGCTATGCACAGTCGCCCGAGGCGGCTACCGATTGGTACTACAGCCTCGCCTGCAACTCGGATTATATCCGCACCTATCGGGTCAGGCGCGACCTCAAGTGGACCTATGCGGGCAGGTACGGGACGCTTGATATTACCGTCAACCTCTCCAAGCCCGAAAAGGACCCCAAAGCGATTGCGGCGGCAAAGCTGCAGAAGCAGACGGGCTACCCCAAGTGCGCGCTCTGCCGCGAGAACGAGGGCTTTGCGGGCAGTCTCACGCAAGCCGCGCGCGCCTCGCACCGCCTGATTCCGCTGACGCTGGACGGCAGGCAGTGGTATCTCCAGTATTCGCCGTATGTCTACTATAACGAGCATTGCATCGTCCTCTCGGGCGAACATACCCCGATGAAGATCGACCGCGGCACCTTTGTCAAGCAGTTGGATTTCATCACCTATCTGCCGCATTACTTCCTCGGCTCCAACGCCGATCTGCCCATCGTCGGCGGGTCTATCCTCACGCACGACCATATGCAGGGCGGGCACTATACCTTTGCGATGGAGCGTGCGGAGATCGAAATCCCGCTGACCTTTGCGGGCTTTGAAGGAATCCGTGCGGGCATCGTCAACTGGCCCATGTCGGTGATCCGTCTGCGCGGAGCCGACCGCGACCGGCTGACCGAGCTTGCCGACCGCATTCTCTCCGCATGGAGAGCCTATAGCGATCCCGCCGCGACGGTGCTGGCGGAGACAGACGGCGAGAAGCATAACACCGTTACGCCGATTGCGCGCCGCCGCGGGAGCGATTACGAACTGGATCTGGTTCTGCGCAACAACCTGACCACGCCGGAGCATCCGTTGGGGCTGTATCACCCGCACGCGGACAAGCATAACATCAAGAAGGAAAATATCGGGCTGATTGAGGTCATGGGACTTGCGGTTCTGCCCGCGCGACTGAAGAACGAAATGAGCGTTCTTGCCGATCTGCTTGCCGAGGGGAAGGACCCCGCCGCCGACGAGCGCGTTGCCAAGCACGCGGAGTGGGTCGGTCGGTTTGCGGCGAATTACGACTTTACCAAAGAGAACGCGGAGGACATCCTGCGCCGGGAGATCGGGCGTACCTTTGAGGGTGTTCTGGAGGACGCGGGCGTTTACAAATGTACCGAAGCGGGAAGAGAAGCATTCCTGCGGTTTGTTGCCACGGTCGGCGGAAAGAGGATATGAAGCGGAACAACGGATTATTGATTGCACTGCTGACGGTCGGCGTTCTGCTTGCGGTTCTGCTGACGCTCAATCTTGCCAAGGGCGGCATTTGGATGATGAAGGGACTTGACGGCAAGGACGGGACAAACGGAAAGAGTGCTTACGATCTTGCCGTGGAAAACGGATTTACGGGGAGCGTGACCGAATGGCTCGCTTCTCTCGGCGGCAGGGACGGCAAGAGCGCCTATGAGATTGCCTTGGAGAACGGCTTCCGAGGAAGCGAGAAGGAATGGCTTCTGTCATTGGCGTTCGGTGAAAACGGCAAGGACGGAAAAGACGGGAAAGACGGCGCGAACGGCAAGGACGGGCTGGACGGCGAAAACGGACGGGACGGCGAGAACGGGGTCGGCATCCGCAGCGTCCGTCTGGACCAAAACGGGCATCTGCTGGTTACGCTGACGGACGGGAGACAGGTGGATGCCGGCATTGTCGGCGGAAGCATTGTCGCGCCGACCGAAGAGAACGATTTTACACGGGCGCAGGCGGCGGGCTATGCGGGAACGCTGACCGAATGGCTGCGGGAACTGCAAAAGGGACTGATGAAGGACGCGGACGGCAACAAGCTGTCGGTCAGGGACTGCCGCATCAACGAAAAAGGGCATCTGACGGTTCTGCTTTCGGACGGCAAAACGACCCTGGACGCATGGGGGATTCCCGAGGACGGCTTTCTTTCGGAAAGCGTGGATCAGTATAATATGCGTCCGCGGTTCGAAATCGTGACGCTGAACTGGGAGAACCCCGCGCTGAAGTTGCGGAGCACGCCGGATACCGAAAGCGCCTCAAATGTGCTGACAAGCTACCCGGCGGGAAAGGAATTCCTTTGCATCGGCAGGGGAGAGGTAACCGAGGGAGACGAATTCGCGATGTTTCTGCTTCCGAACGGGCAGGTCGGCTACGCGAGAAGCAAGTTCTTTCTGCCGAAGCATGTCACCGTCACAGGGGAGGAGGGCATGAATCTGCCCGAAAAACTGACCCTGCTTGCGGGAAAACCCATGCGGCTGGTCGGCATGGAAATCGTCCCGTGGGGCGATGAAACCTGCTTCCTTACCATGGAGGGGGAAGGTCTGACCGTGGATGCGAATGACGGCGTTTTTACCCTGACGGGGGCGACCGCCGGCACTTATACGCTGACCGTGACTCTCTGCCGCCCGATGAAGGTCGGAGTTCAGCTTCTGGAAGCGAAGCGGGTCACCGTAACGGTGGCGGCGGAGAAAACGCCGACGGGGAAGAAGGGGCTTCTCATCGGGGACAGTCGAATCAACCCCGGTACGGGAA
>CAKSUH010000115.1 GCA_934500855.1 uncultured Eubacteriales bacterium | reverse complement strand
GTCCAGCATCGCGTCGGTTCCCCTTGCATTCACGGTCACGCTCTCCCCCACCTCAAAGGCATTGCCCGTCAGGGTCGCCGGGAAGAAATAGGAAAACAGGTTGTACATCATCACCGGGAAATCGAGAATCACACCGAGGCTGGAGTTGTTCAGGTCCAGCGTCAGGACAACGGTTTTTGCGCGCGCGTCGTTTTTCACCAGCAGGATCGGGTCGCCGTGGTAATACAGCAACTCCCCGTAGCCGTCCGACGAATTGACGCGGCGGTATTTCGCCACGGTGATGCGGTCCGGATTGACATGATCGGTCAGCGGGTGCGAAATTCCGGAAGCCAGCGTCGAGGAGCTGTCCACCGACACCGAATCTCCGAATTCCAGTCCGCTTCCGCTCGGCGCCTTGTCGGGGTCCGCCAGAAGAACCACGCCGTCCGTCGGCATTTCGTCCGGCATCCGATGCTCAAAGATGTAGAAGTCGAATCCCTCGGTCTTTGCGTCCGCATAGGCAACCGTTTTGATATCCAGCGTGTAAGTATTCATCAGCGACTGCCGCATGGAACGCAGAACGCCCGAGAAGAAGTTGTTCTTCTGTGTACTTGCATACTGAATGCGAAGCACGGGCTTCTCGCCGCCGTAAACATTGAAGGTATTGTCCTTTTCAAAGCCGTCGTTCTCATCTATATGTACATACATATATTCAAAACTGATGATCGGCGCGTCGGCTCCGAAGTCCTCCATCGTGAATTCAATCGTCTTGGAGGGATCGGCATCGCTGAAGTATTCGGTTTTGGTTGCGCTCAGATTCACGCCGGGACTTGTCACGGTTCCGTTGCTGTCGGTCTTTTTGTTTACGCCGAACAGCTCGCAGGAGACCGCCACCGCCTTGGACCTGCCGTAACACCCGACATCCACAAGGAAGGAATAGGTGTTGGTCAGCTCCGAAAGGGTCGGCACGCAGTTGAGTACCGCGGCATTCCAATCGTCGGAGGCGGAAACATCCACCACATTGAATCCGTTGCGGTTGACATACTCCGTTGCGGTATACAGCAGGACCTCCGATTCGGAATTCTGCTTCAGAACGGCTTCCGCCAACTCGGCGGCACCGTCCATATCGGCGCTCCCGTAGCCGCAGGCAAGACCGTCGCTGCAAAGCGCGTTCAGCTTTGCGGTGACATCCCGAAGATTTTCCGCCGTTGCGCGGGAAACCAGCAGGTAGGCATCGGAATCCGCCACGATGACGCTCAGCGCGCCGTCCTCGGCGGAAAGCGTGGTTTCCGCCAGCGCCTTGACCTGTTCCACGGCACGCTCGAAACGGGTTTTTCCGTTGTTCTCCACCATCATTCCGGCAGAGGCGTCGATAATCGCCACCTTTTCGTTTTTCGTGGTCCCGGTCATGTGACGGATCACCGGCTGTGCCAGAAGAAGTCCGAACGCGGTCAGTGCCAGAAACTGACACAGGAAGATCATAATATTCCGCAGGCGGCTGATCGGCACCCGTTTTTTCTTATATTTCAGACTCAGTTTCCAGATATAGGTACTGGAAACCAGTTTCTGCTGATAGTTCGGCTTGATCAGGTAAATAAAGATCAGAACACCTGCGCCAAGCAGACCCAGCAGACCAAGCGGGGCAAGTAAACTCATTGCATGATACCTACTTTCAGCAACTCACCGAACAGCACACGCTCAATCGGCTCTTTGCTGTTCACCGTAATATAGCCCGTGTCACGGGACGAACAAAACGACTTCATGTCGGCAAGGAAATCCTGCATGGCTTCCTCGTAAGCCGCAAGCATACCGGATGTAATCTTCAGCCGCATATTCCGACCGTCAAACGGATCTGCCGCCTCCGCGTCAACCAGATTGACATTTCCGCTGTAGTTGGGGTCCAGCTCCTCGGGCGTCAGAATCTGCAACAGCAGGACCTGTCGGTTCTTGTATTGCAGGAAATCCACCGCCTTCTTCCAGTTGCTGTCGGTCAGAAAATCCGAAATGATAACCGTCAGACCGTCGCGCGTTCCGGTTTCACAGCCCGTCACCGCGGCGGCAATATCGGTATCGCCGTCGAACTCGGTTTGTTCCAGCGACGCAATCGCGCGGAAAAAGGCTTTTTTCCCGACCAGCACGCCGTAAGGATCCTCCGCGCGGTCCCCCTTCATCAGTTTGAAGGACACCTTGTCGGTGTTGTGGACAGACAGAAACCCGAGCGCTGCCGCCGCCGCGATTGCGTAGGCGGCTTTGCCCGGATAAACCCTTCCCATGGATGCGGAGCAATCCAGAAAGATCTGCGTGTGCATCTGTCTTTCGTCGGTGAACAGCTTCAGAAAGTATTTCTCAAAGCGACTGTACAGATTCCAGTCGATCCGCCGGATGTCGTCCCCGAGCATATACTCCCGGTAATCGGCAAACTCCACCGTCTGCCCGTAGGTTTTTACAAGGTGCTTGCCCCCGAAAAACCCCGAAAGATCCGAGCGCAGGTTGAGCGCACAGGTTTCCAATCGGCTGAAAAATGCGTCGTTCAGATAGGATGTCTTCATTCTGATTGTTTACCGCCTTTGACCTCGGCACAAAGAGCTTGCCTCGGCAAATAAATCCTTTCTTTGGATATGACCGTTTCCCGAAAGCCGTCAGGCTTTTTTACCGGAGAAACGCCCCTTTTTGGTCTCCGCCTTTTCGGCGGCTTCTTCCTTTTTCGGGTTCAGACCGAACCGCGAGCCGACTTCCTCAATGATCATTTTCACAATGGCGTCGGGCGCAACGCGATCGGCAATCGCTTCGAAGTTCAGCTTCATTCTGTGGCGCAGGACGGGATACGCAAGCGCGTTCACATCGCTGTAGGACACATTGAAGCGACCGTTCATCAGCGCCTTGACCTTTGCTGCGGAGATCAGCGCCTGACCCGCACGCGGGCTGGCTCCCAGCCGCACATACTTCTTCGCCGCTTCCGACGCGCAGTCGCTTCCCGGGTGCGTTGCCGAGCAGAGCGTCATCGCATAGCGCATGACTTCCTCGGCTACGGGAACCTGATTTGCGGTCTCGCGCATTTTCAGAAGCTCCTCGCCGCTGCAAACAGGCTCCGAGACCTCTTCCATCGTTTTCTGGGTCATATCGACGATCGCCATCAGTTCATCCAGTCCCGGGTTGGGAACGATCAGATTGAACATGAAACGGTCCATCTGCGCCTCGGGCAGCGGATAGGTACCGTCCTGCTCGATGGGGTTCTGCGTTGCAAGCACGAAGAACGGCTCCTTCATTCTGCGGGAAACGCCCATTACGGTAACCGTGTGCTCCTGCATCGCCTCCAGCAGAGCCGACTGCGTTTTCGGAGTAGCACGGTTGATTTCGTCGGCAAGCACGATGTTGCTGAAAATCGGGCCGGGCTGGAATTGGAATTCCGAGTTTCCGTCCTCGCCCTTGACGATGATGTTGGTACCCGTTACATCCGCGGGCATCAGGTCGGGCGTAAACTGGATACGGGAGAACGGCATATCGAACACACGCCCGAGCGTGCGGACCAAACGGGTCTTTCCGACTCCGGGAACTCCCTCAAGCAGGACATTTCCTCCCGCGATCATCGCGATTACGGTACCCTCCACGACTTCCTGCTGACCGATAACATCGCGGCGGATCTGGGTGAAGATATTCTCGCAGTTCTTGCTGAACTGCAGGATGCTTTCCTCTGTGATCATGTTCTTGTTTTCCTTTTCTCAAATTCTCAAAATCTCGTTTTTTCTGTTGCCCGTCGGCACGGGATTGCGGACATCGGCAGACAATCAGATGCTTCCGTAATACTTTTCGATGAAATCCTTGAGGTGATCCGGCAGCTCTCCGCCGTTCCGGATGATCTCCATTGCCTGGTCATAATAGGTATCGTACACATCGCGGTAGTCGGTCTTGCCGTCGATCACCTGGTTGCCCTCGGTCCAGCCGCCGCCCGCACCGTCTCCGCGTCCGTCGCCCTTTCCGCCGCCTTCCTGACCGCCGTTACCGGAGCCGCTGCCTTCTCCCTTGTCGCCCTCTCCCTGACCTTCGCCGCCGCTGCCGCCGTTCGAACCTGCGGAAGAAGCACCGTCGGTCTTGTTGTCGTCCGGGACATCCGGGTTGGTATCGGCTTCCTTGTCGCCGCCCGAACCGCCTTCATCATCGCCGTCGGAGCCGTCGCCGATCTCCTCAAAGACCGCCGTGACCTCAAGGTCATCGCTCACGCCGCCGTCCGTCCGTTCGGGAGTCTTGACTCCGTCACTCCATTTTACGAAGATCCAGCCGTCCTGCGGGACCGCCGTAACGGTTGTCGCGTCTCCTCCGACAGGCACGGTCTGATCCGATTCGCCCAGGATGTCGCCTTCCCCTTCGGTCAGGTAAGTCACGGTGCAGAAAAGTTCTTTCCGTTCATCCGAGGGCAGGATATCCGGCGGCGGAATCAAACCGGATTCGGTCAGCCCCATGACCGTTGTCATGCCGGCACCCATCACCAGCGCCACACAGAGCGCCACGACCGCGCCGGCTTTCAGGTTGAAGAGCGGGAAGCCTGCCCGAACCTGCTCGGGCTTTACCTGCTTTACCCGCTCGCGGGTATCCTCGCGCTGCCTGCGGGCAAAGTAGGAATCCTCCCCCATCAGCCCGAGCATGGTAACCGTCCGTTCTTCAAGACCCATACGGTCGATCCTGCGGGCAATTGCCTGCTCGGACGGACGGAACTTCAGCACATACAGCAAAACGGAAGCGATTGCGAAGATGCCTCCGCCGATGGCGAGCGGCAACAGGATCCGCGTGAAATTCAGCAGCCAGCAGACCAGCGCCGATGCAAAGACCGCGCCGGAACCGATCATCAGACCGAAGCTGATTGCCGAGAGCACCCCCTCGCGCACCATTTTGTGACGGTATTGCTTAAACAAACTGTCTTTTTCCAACATTATTTGTCTCCTCCTTTCATGCGGAAGCGACTGATTGTGTATTTTTCAATCAAAACTTGCAAGGAATTTGAAAATTTTGTCGATTCCCTAAAAACGACAGTAGCATCCGTCGGGGGATTATCCCCCGGCGGATGCCGCGGTCTGCCTCACAGAGTCAGATTGTCTTGCATGGTATTCACTTATTGCTTTGCTCGCCCTTGTAGTTGTAAACAATCGTTGCAGAGCAGCTGTACTTCCAGTAGGAATTGAAAGTATTCGGAACTGCATCTTCCGCAAACGAAACATAAATCGTCTGCGAAGCCTGCCAGTTGCGGAATGCCTGATTCCCGATGGTGGTAACCGAAGCGGGGATCACGAGTTTCGCCAGGTTCTTGCAACCTTGGAATGCTCTGCTGCCGATCTCGGTTACGGTTTCGGGAAGCACAAGCTCCTTCAGTCCGGTGCAGTTATAGAACGCATAGTTGCCGATTGACACCGTGTTGTCGGGCAGAACAATGCTGACCAGTTTTTTGGCTCCATAGAAGATATAGGGTCCAACCACCAGCGACTTGGTGCGTCCCGCTTCAAAGGTCACGGTCGTGAGCGCACTTCCGTTGAAAACGGTGTTATCTCCGATGCTCAGCAGTACGCTGACCTCCT
>CAKSUH010000114.1 GCA_934500855.1 uncultured Eubacteriales bacterium | reverse complement strand
TTCCGACATTCGGAATCCCCACCACCATCGCGCGCAATTGCTTGCCCCGCATTCCTTTGGCTTCCCAACGGGCAAGTTTTTCGGCGCACAGCTCCCGCACGGCGGGGGCAAGACGGTTCAGTCCCGCGCCGCTCGTACAGTCGGTGAGGATACAGCGGGTGTTTGCGCCGCTGAGCTGTGCCTGCCAGACCGCGTTCTGCGCGGGGTCGGCGAGCGAGGCTTTGTTCAGAAGAAGCAGGCGCGGCTTGTCGCCGCACAGTTTTGTAATTTCGGGATTTGCCGAGCTGTAGGGGATCCGCGCGTCGCGCAGTTCCAGAACCAAATCGACATTTCCGAGATTCTCCGCGATCAGACGGCGGGTTTTCGCCATATGACCCGGGAACCATTGAATGTTTTCGGATGGCATAAACGGTACCTCAGTTGAAAACGGTGAAGGGTGAGAGCCGCAGAATCGCGCGTCCCAGCACACAGCGCGCGTCTACGAAGCCCACATCGGGGTTGCGGCTGTCCTTGGAATTGTTGCGGTTGTCGCCCATGACGAACAGATATCCTTCGGGAACGGTTACGCGGAAAATGCCGGTCGATCCGTCATAGCCGTAGCTGAACAGCGATGCGTAGTAATAACCGATTTCGATTCCCGTAGAAGCATTCTTCAGAATGCTGTGTTCATCGGCATATTCGACGCCGTCCACGGTGATCTTTCCGGTCAGCGTGTTGATTTCCACGGTCTGTCCGCCGGTTGCGATGACGCGTTTGACCAGCGTTTTTTCCAGGTTCTTTTCCGGTTCGGTCAGATGAAAGACAACGATGTCATCCTGCCGGGGCGTGTATCCCGCGCTGAACAGGAGCAACCGTTCGCCGTTGTGAAGCGTGTTTTCCATCGACTTACCGTCCACCTGACAGAGACGGAACCCAAATGTGAAGATCAGGAGGACCGCAAAAACCGACCACGCGAACATTTCCACATAGTCGAACACAATCGCGCCGATCGACCGCTTCTTTTTCGGCGGCACTTCGGGGATCTCCGGCGTTTCCGGTGTCTCCGGAATGATGGGCATTTCATCCTTCATTTGTGTTCACCTCACCGTCGGGATTCAGGAGCAGGTCCATCAGATGATACCCAAAGGGGAGATAGAACTGCTTTTCCGCCGCCGTTTCTTCGGTAAAGCGCTCCACGCCGTCACGGCGCTTGTCGGAGGACCAGATGAAGAACGGAACGGGCAGGGAAGTATGCGTGCGCAGGCGGACGGGCGTCGGGTGGTCGGGCAGGACCATCACGCGGAAGTCCTCGCCTGTCCCCGCGAGATAATCAAACACGGGGCGGAGAATCTCCGCGTCGATCTTTTCCACCGAAAGCACCTTGTTTTCGGTTTCCGCGCGATGTCCGCATTCATCGGGCGCTTCCACATGAACATACACATAGTTGTAACCGTCGCGGAACGCGCCGATTGCAGCCTCTGCTTTGCCGCGATAGTTGGTGTGCACATTTCCCGTTGCGCCTTCCACATCGATCGACTTCATGCCTGCGCAAAGACCGATGCCTTTGATGAGGTCAACGGCGGAAATGACCGCGCCGCGCAGTCCCCATTGCTTGCCGAAATCGGGCAGTTGCGGCTTTTTTCCGGGACTCCAGAGCCATGCCGAGTTTGCGGGCTTCAGTCCCCGTGCCCGCCGCGCCTCGTTCACGGGATGGTGGTTGAGGATTTCAAAGCTTTCGCGCATCAGATCGTAGAATTCTCCGCCGCCGTCCTCGCGCCGGGGAAGGTATTCGCCGATGCGTTTGCCGAGAATATCATGCGGGCGCATAAAGGGGTAGGCGTCATTGCCGCCGCGAATCATCAGACAATGGCGATAGCTGATCCCGGGATAGAATCGCCGCGCGTCGGTGCCGAGCTTCTCCTCCAGTGCGGCAATCAGCTCGGTCGCTTCGGGGGTGGTAATCTCATCGGCGCTGTGGTCGAGAATGATCTTGTCGTCATAGTCCTCACCTTCATCGGAAAGCGTGACCACATTGCAACGGTAGGCGGTGTCGTCGGGGGACATTTCAAGCCCCATGCTGACCGCTTCCAGCGGGGAGCGCCCTTTGGAGTAAATGCGCGGATTGAAAGAGAGAATCGCCATGTTGGCGGTGTCGCTTTCGGGGACCATTCCCTCGGGAACATTGGAAACGGTGCCGACCAGCGCCTCTTTTGCAAGACGGTCCATCATCGGTTTTTCTGCGGCTTCCATCGGCGTTCTGTTGCCGAGGGCGGGAATTTTTTCATCCGCCATGCCGTCCGGAATCAGTACAAAATATTTCATATCGGAATCCTCCGTTTTTTGCTTGTTCTTTATATTATAACATATTACAGAAGAAAGTACAAGAATATTTTTTTCGTTTTTTTGAAAGTTTTTGTGTTTATTTCTGAAAAGTTTTTGTGAAGCTGACCGAAAGCGGTTGACAGGAATGCAAAAATCGGTTATAATGACAGGCAGAGCACGCGCGGCGGAGACCGAAAAGATGAAGTCGACCCTCCTCCGACGCGCGGCGATTTTCAGGGAAAAGGAATTGATTCGGTATGCAAAAAGACAAACGGTTGCGCACGGCTCTGATGATCGGCGGAGGGGGTGTGTTGCTCGCGATTCTGGCAGTGGTGCTTTTGTCCGTGTTTCTGAAGGACACGCCGGAGGAGCCTCCGCAGAATGACAACGAGCCGATCCGATTTTATGCTCCATATGACGGAGATATCCGAACCGCTCCGCTCTATACCGATCTGGACAGGCAGTTCTATTACTGTGACGCGAATTACGGGACGAAAGAAGCAATGTCCCGCGAGGAAACAGACGCGAACCCCGAGTGGAAAGCCCTGCGCGCCTATTTTGATTGTCTGATCAACGGGGATCCCGAAGGGTTGCGTTCCATGCTTGCGTCGGATGCCGACGGAATCACGGTTCCGGATTTTGCACAGCAGATGGTTTATCAAGCCGAGGTGACGCGCGTCGGGGAAGAGAACGCGGGCGGAGTCCTGCGCGTGACCTACCGATTGGAGTATCGGATTCATCGAAACAACGGGACCTATCGCCGCGATGTCGGAAGCGATGCCGTGCGCCCCGAATACCTGACGCTCAGGCAGGATAAAACCGGGGAATTCCGTATTGCCGATATCCGACGGTAACGGGGTTCGGTACGAAACCGCATGAAACAGAGCCGCCTGTTGCGGTTCTGTTTTTTTGTCATTCCGCATAGAATGGAATATCGAATGACGGAAAGGCGGTAATGAACATGAAAACGGGAATTCGGAAACGGCTGGCAGGGCTGCTTTGCGGGGCAATTCTGATCGGTATGCTTGCGGCAGTGCCCGTCCGGGCGGCGGATGCGGAAAAGGCGGAACCGACAATCTTTTCGCACGGGACGGAGGTGCTCGGCGCCCGCACGGATCTTGCGCTGTCTGCCATGAAAGGA
Source organism: uncultured Eubacteriales bacterium (assembly GCA_934500855.1). GTDB lineage: Bacteria > Bacillota > Clostridia > Oscillospirales > CAG-272 > UMGS1865. The sequence continues at coordinate 2,168 of CAKSUH010000114.1, read as the reverse complement.
AACGATTTGGTCTTTTCAAAAGACGCGGTGGAGCGTGGCATGAACCTCTCCGAGGTGCGGTATCTGACGGTCCTCTCGCTCCCGCCCGTGACCGACGGAGAACTGCTGCTCGGCTCTTCCCGCGTGGCGGCGGGTCAGACGGTTTCCGGCGCGCATCTGGATCAGCTTTCCTTTCATCCGGCGAGGGAGAATCTGGTAAGCTCTTCCTTTCGCTTTACCGTCAACGGGGCGGGATGCGGGATGACCTGTTCGCTCCTGATGACCGGAGAAAAGAACGGCGCGCCGACGGTTGCGATGGCGCCGGTGCTTTCGCTGAAGCAGAAAACCTATCAGGGCGTGGCGGTTTACGGAACGCTCAGCGCTTACGACCCGGACGGCGACTCTATCGTTTTTGAGGCGGTTTCCTATCCGCAAAACGGTTCGTTGGAGCTGACCGACGCGAAAACGGGAAGCTATGTTTACCGTCCGTTTGCAGACTATATCGGAACGGATGCGTTTTCCTATGTTGCACGGGACCGATACGGCAATTACAGTGGCTCCGCCAAGGTTTCGCTGACGGTTGACCGTCTCGGTATCTCGGTCAGCTATACAGACATGAAAGGGTCCCGCGATGAGGGCGCGGCATTGCTCGTGACCGAAAAAGCAATCATGAGCGGTTCTCAGGTCGGTGACTGTTGCTACTTCTATCCGGAACGATCGGTCAACCGTGCGGAATTTCTGGTCATGGCAATGAATGCCGCAGGCATTACCGGCGTTCCGGACTGCGAAAAGACCGTGTTCGCGGATGACGCGGAGATTCCCGCAAGCATGAAAGGATATGTTGCGGCGGCGTATCGGCTCGGCTATATCACGGGCAGTCGGAAGGACGGACAGCTTTGCTTCCTGCCGAATGACGCGCTGACCCGCGCACAGGCGGCTGTGATTCTTGACCGTATCACGGCGCCCGGTAAAGCGGCAGTCCTCCCGACCTTTGCGGACGGAAGCGAGATTCCTGTCTGGGCGGCGGACGCGGTCTATTCGCTCAGCGCGGTCGGTATCCTGACCCCAACGGGCGACCGCATTACGCCGACGGACACCGTGACGCGCGCGCAGGCGGCGCAAATGCTCTCCGCGCTGATACGGTATCGGGAGGAATGATCTCGCGGAACAAGTCCGGAACAAGTCCGGAACAAGTCGCAGGCAGGACGGAAAAGGCGAATTTTTCGACCTGCCTGCGAAAATATGTGGATTGCAGGACTTTTTTTTGAAAACCTCTTGCAAAACGGGAAAAAAGATGGTATAATAACCGTGTACGGTAACGGACTGTAAAACGAGGCCATACCAGCCGGGGGAGTAGCGGAGCCCTGAACCTGAAATCCGCTGTAGCAGGGGTGGATCCCTCGTTTGAGGAACGATCCTTGGCGAATGAAGCGTTGTCGCTGTGTTGAGAAATGGGTCTTGCGCAATCGGAAACTGCGAATCATGTCAGGTGGGGAACCAAGCAGCATTAAGCAGTCACCCCGATGTGCCGTGAGGGCGCCTGTTTTGAGCAGAGGCAACGAAGCTCGCGCGGAGGTGACTTTCGATTTCGGGGTGTATGGTCTTGTTTTGCAGTCCGATGCCGTCGTTTTGCTGCAGAATTTGCCGACCGCGTGCCGATTCCCAAGGGAATTTTGCATCGCGCGGCTTTTTTTATTGTGAGAGGAGTGACGGAATGCACCAAGCGCTTTACCGAAAGTGGCGACCGAAAACCTTTGACGATGTTTGCGGACAGGAGCAGGTGACCTCTGTCTTGAAATACGAGACGGAACATCGGGCATTCAGCCACGCTTACCTGTTCTGCGGTTCGCGCGGGACCGGAAAAACGACCTGCGCGAAGATTCTCGCCAAAGCGGTCAACTGCGAGCATCCCGTAAACGGAAGCCCGTGCGGGGAATGCGCCGCCTGCCGCGCGATTGAGGACGGCAGTGCGACCGATGTGCTGGAGATGGACGCGGCGTCCAACAACGGCGTGGACAACATCCGCGACATTCGGGATGAGGTGGTGTATGCGCCGTCATCGCTCCGTTACCGTGTGTATATCATCGACGAGGTGCATATGCTGTCGGTCAGCGCCTTCAACGCGTTGCTCAAAACGCTGGAGGAACCGCCCGAGCATGTTGTGTTCATTCTGGCAACCACCGAGTTGC
>CAKSUH010000113.1 GCA_934500855.1 uncultured Eubacteriales bacterium | reverse complement strand
CGCTGAAGTCGGGCAGTCCGTCGATGTGGTGGACATAGCGGCAGAGGTACCGCTTCATTTCCAAAGCACTGGACCAACGCTGGAACGCGAACATGGTCTGCCAGTAGAGCCAGAAGTTGGTGCTCCAGAAGGACTCGGGAAGGACTTCGGAAATCTTCTTATCCTCCAGATCCTTCTCGGGCGTGATGAACAGCTTGGAAAGCGCCATCGCCGACTCTTTGTCGAGTTCAAACTTCTTGTCGGTGTGCGCGTCCTCGCCGCGATTTACGGTTGCGCGGCAGAGCGAATAGTTCGGGTCGTGCTTGTTGAGCCAGTAGTACTCATCCAAAACCGACACCCCGGGCGTTTCGATCGACGGGACATCGCGGAACATATCCCACATACATTCAAAATGGTTATCCATCTCGCGGCCGCCGCGCATGAAGAAGCCCTTGGTCACATCCTTGCGGCCGTCGCAGCTGCCGCCCGCCAAATCCAGCTTTTCCAAGAGGTGGATGTGCTCGCCCTTCACCTGACCGTCACGGACGAGGTAAAATGCCGCCGACAGACCGGCAAGACCGGTGCCGATGATATAAGCCGATTTTTTGTCCGCGTCCTTCGGCTTTTCGGGGCGTGCGAACGACTCATAAGTTCCTGCGGAATAATACATAACGAAATCCTCCTGTTTTCGGGCTTTCCTGCCCGTATTTTTTCTTTCTGACTCTATTATACCCTTTTTTCCGTTGATTACAATAGACAAAAACCGCCCCGTGTTCAAGTTTTCATCACGGGGACGGTCATTGTATAAAATTTTATCAGATCGGCGGAAATGATAAAACGGAGCGGAACCTACAGGCTGAACCGCCGCAGGGCTTCCTTTACGCTTCCTTTAATCAGCGTTGCCAGCCGCGCCACGATTTGCGCGGGATCCTCCCGCAGGTCATCGCGAATCCAGTCCAGCATCAGTCCGATGAAAATATAGGAATAGACCTGTGCGATAAACTCCTTGTCCTCCTCCCGAACCGTCATTTCTCCGATCTCGTCATTGATAACACCGCGCACCAATGCGTCAACCGGCGGATTCAGAAATTTTTCCACCTGCCCGCGGTCCACGCAGCGGTAAACAGTCAGAATGAAGGGTTTGTTTCGCTTTACGGCTGCAAAGATTCGCAAAAGCCCTTCCTGCCAGGTATCGTAAGTCTTGTTTTCTTCCAGTGCGCGGCGCGCGTCCTCCATGCAAGACCACTCCACAAGGTCGTAAATATCCTTAAAGTGGTAATAAAAGGTCATGCGATTGATTCCGCAATCCTCGGCGATATCGTTGATGGTAATCTTGGTCAGCGGCTTTTTCAGAAGCAGATTTTTCAGCGACTGCTCCAATGCGCGTTTGGTAACCTGGGACATGACCGCCCCTCCCTTCGGTTCGCTGTTTCGTAATGACTGCTCAACAGGCGTGCAAACGAGGCAATCCCCCCTCATCCTTCGCCGAACAATTCTATTATACCATGTCCCCCGCCGAAAGTCAACGGGGAAAGAAAAAAACGAACGCGGTTGCGCTCGTCTTTCCGTTCAATGATTCAGATCCTGCTTGATCTGCGTGGTGCTGATTTCGGGCGTTCTCGGCAGGTAGACAACCTCCGCGCCCTCCTCCTTCAGGAAATCGAACTTCCCCTGCCAATCGTTGCCGATGACAAAGGTGTCGATGTGATATTCGTGAATATCGCTCCGCTTCTGATCCCAACAGGTTTCGGGAATCACAAGGTCGACATAGCGGATCGCCTCCAGAAGCGCCTTCCGCTTTTCATAGGGAAAATAGCACTCCTTATTCTTTGCGTCCCGATTGAATTCATCGGTCGACAAACCGACAATCAGATAGTCACCCAGCGCTTTTGCCTGCCTGAGCAGGTTGATATGCCCGTAGTGCAGCAGGTCAAAAGTTCCGTATGTGATAATGCGTTTCATTTCATCCCTCCAGATACGATCTGTTCAGGTCCAGCATCAGATAGTCGTGGTGTGAAACCCGCTTGTCCTCGGGCGGCAGCTTGCGCCAGTCGCCGTAGAGGGTGGTCAGATAAGCGTCCGACATCTCGGGTATATAGATTTCCGTATCCTCAAATTTGCAAAGCGTCGGCGTTCCGAAGCACGCGCGTTCGGAAATTTCGTTCGCCTTCCATTCGCCGAACAGATTTGCCACATACGCATATTCGTCATACGGTCTTGCGGCTCCTTCGCGGTTGATCTTTTCAATCAGACCGTCGCGGCTCACCAGAAAATCCGGAATCATCCGTCCGACGATGATAAAGAAATTCCGAAAAGGTCGACCGCCCCGCCTGAGCGCGCAGATTTTCGTGTTCAGCAGACTGATGTCCCGATTGATCCGCCGATAGTTTTTCTCGCTTTCCTCTTTCGTATTCCCGATGCCGTCAAGTGGAAAAATATCGATATAAACGCCTCTTTTGACCTTGATCCGTGCGTTCTCCACCAGCGTGGTTTCGGTATCGTAGGCTTTGCAGAACGGATAGATGAAGTCCCGATTCTGCCCCGGCGCTTCGATGCGGTAGTGTGCGTTTCCCGTCCCGTTTTCACAAAGCGCGATCATTCTGTCATAGTCCGCCCGCGGCATTCCGACATCCAGATCGTCATCCCACGGAATGAATCCGCCGTGACGGACCGCGCCCAGAGCGGTGCCGCCGAGCGCGTAGTAACGCAGTCCGTTTTCCTCGCAATAGGCGTGGAACCACTTCATCATATCCAGCAATTTCGTCTGTATTTCATTCATCGCCGTAGTTCTCCTTCCGTCAGTACAGTTTCACACCGAACAGTCCAAGCAACGAGCCGAAGCCGTAGGTCACATGGAACAGCGGGTAAAGCCAGAAATTCAGCAACCCGTATTTCGGATGCTTGTTGCAAAACGAAAAATACAGGTCCAACAAGATATAGCACACCATCTCCGCCGCAAAAATCCATCCGAAAACCGGCAGGAATGCGCCGAGAATCGGCAAAACGATCAGCGACATCAGAAAAGCAAACGGAATGAAATGCCGCAGGCTCATCGCGCGCGGATTTTCAAGCATGGTGCGGAACAGCGCGTTTCCGTTTTGCAAGCCCATCTTCAGGATCCCGCCGACGGTATCCCTGCAATAGTAGCGGAAGCGGATGTCCTCTGCCAACCAGAGTTTTCCGCCCGAGGCGCGGATCCGCGCATTCATGTCGTTGTCCTCGCTGCGCAACAGCTTCGGGTTGAACAACCCAACCCTGTCGAACACCTCTCTGCGGAACGCGCCAAAGGGCACGGTATCCGCATAGCGGTTCCCGTCCCCCGTCCGAAAATCCGAGCCGCCAACACCGAATTTGGTGGAAAGCATCTGCGCAATCGCGCCGCCCGCAAAGCCGTCCGCCTGCGTTTCGGCAATTCCTCCCACGCTGTCCGCATCGGTATGCTCCAGATAGTATACGCATTTTTCGATATAATCGGGGTAGAAATACGAATGCGCGTCCATGCGGACGATATATCTGCCCCTCGCCTCCCCGATTGCCAGATTCAGCGCATACGGGGTCTTTTTCTTTTCGTTTTTCAGCAGAACAATCGGGTATTGCCCCGTCTCCATGGCGCTCCGGATCACCGCAACGGTTCCGTCTCCCGACATTCCGTCCACCAGAATCCACTCCATGTTTTCGCGCGGATAGGTCTGCTTTTCCAGCGACTCCAACAGGGACGCGATATACCGCTCCTCATTATAAAGCGGGACAATCACCGAAACAACAATTTCCGCCATAACTCACTTCCTCTTTTTTTCGGCTGTTTTGTCGGATTTCTCTCCGAAATCCTTTCCCAGCACCGCCAGCACCGTCATCACCATCACACGCAGATCGTTCCGCAGCGAGGTCTTTTTCAGCTGTTCCAGATTGTAGCGCATCTTCGCGGGCAGAACGGTTTCCGTGTAAACCGCATCCGCATTCTCCGCGCAGTCGAGCAACCGCGCCTCATCCTTATAGAGGATACTCGCAAGGCTTGTAATGCCTGCGGGAAGCAGGAGGGTTGCCATCATTTCGGGGGTGTACCGCTCGGTGTAGCGCGGCACCTCGGGGCGGGTTCCCACAAAGGTCATTTCTCCGCGCAGGACATTGAGCAACTGGCTGATTTCATCCAGACGGCACCGCCGGATAAACGCCCCGACCTTCGTCACGCGCGCGTCCCCTTTGACCGTAATCTGGGATTCCTTTTCGGTGTTGACTGTCATCGAACGGAATTTGAAGATGCGGAAACGGCGGTTGTACTGCGTGACCCTGACCTGCCTGAAAAAAACGGGACCGCGACTGTCCGCTTTGATCGCAATCGCCAGAACCAGAAATACGGGCGATAACAGGATCAGCAGAAAGAGGGATGCCGCAATGTCAAACAGCCGCTTGCAGATCAGCGTCAGCCGTTTCTTTTTCAGGATGTCATAATAAATCCGCACCTCTTCGTTCCGCAGTTCAAGCGGGAGTCGGTCCCATTTTTTCAGCACCATCACATATACTCTTTCAGAATTTCGATATAATTCTCCATTACATATTCCGCATTCGCATCCGTCAGGCAGGTGTGGAGCGGGAGCGTGATCTCGTTCGCAAAGAACGCATAGGCGTTCGGAAAATCGGCAATGTCAAACCCGAGATTTTTGTATGCCGTGTGCATCGGAAGCGGCTTGTAGTGCACATTGCAGGCGATGCCGCGCTCCGCCATTTTGTGGATGATTTCGTTCCTCTGCTCCGGTGTGATACCCGGCACACGGGTGATATACAGATGCCCCGAGGATTCGTGCTCACGGTTATAGTGCTCCAGCACCTGCACGCCGAGCGGCTTGAATGCGGCATCGTAACGCCGCACCAGTTCCCGTCTGCGCTCCAGCATCTGCGGGTAACGCTCCAATTGCTTCAACCCGATTGCCGCCGCAATATCGGTCATGTTGCATTTATACCATGTGCCCACAACATCGTATTCCCACTCGCCCAGTCTGGTCTTTGCCAAGGCATCCTTGGACTGTCCGTGCAGGCTGAGCAACTGGAACCGATGATACAGCGCCTCGCCGTCCACCCCTTCAATCGGTCTCCATGTCACTGCGCCGCCCTCGGCGGTTGTAAAATTCTTGACCGCATGGAAGCTGAAGCAGGAGAAATCCGCAACGCTTCCAACCATGCGACCGTGCCATTTTGCGCCGAGCGCGTGCGCGGTATCCGCGCAGACAGCAACTCTGCCGATGGCGCGTTGAAGATCGTTCGTCGGACGGAATAAATGCTTTTTCCGCTCCGCAACTTCAAAAATACGGGTATAGTCGCAGGGAACACCGCCGATGTCAACCGGGATGATCGCCTTTGTCCGCTCGGTAATTGCAGCTTCCAGCGCGTCGTAATCCATTTCCACGCGGTCCTTCTGCGAATCGATCAGAACGATTTTCGCACCGACATGCGCAATAACCGACGCCGACGCCGTATAGGTATAAGCAGGCACCAGAACCTCGTCCCCGGGACCGATTCCCAGCACACGCAGGGTCAGTTCCGCACAGGCGGTCTGTGAGTTCAGACAAACGCATTTTTCGGCTTCAAGCCATTCCGCGAGTTCCTTTACCAGCTTTTTGGTCCTCGGGCCGGTCGTGATCCAACCGGAGCGGAGCGCCTCGCCC